>JAHDCH010000100.1:2697-8488 GCA_020629995.1 Pseudaestuariivita sp.
ACATCCGCCATGGCCAGCACTTCGTCCTGCACCCACTCCTGTGCCGCCTGCGGCCAGTACAGGCCCGCCAGATAGACGATCCCGTCGATCTCGCCCACCGCTTCGGCGGCGGCCTGCACGCTGTCCAGATCGGCCACGTCGACCACCTGCACTGTGCTGGGCCCGGGCAGGCCTGCGGCCACCTCGGCCAGCTTTTCCTCTCGCCGGGCCGACAGGATCACGTGGGCGCCCGCGCGGCTCATCACCTGCGCCAGCGCCTCGCCCAACCCGTCACTGGCCCCGATCAGCCAATACCGTTTGCCCTGCCATTCGCGGCTCATGCGGCGATCCTTTTTTCCTCGGCAACCGGGCGCATTGTGGCCACCAGCTCGGCCACCTTGATGCCGAACTTTCGGAACTGGCTGCGGTTCACGATCGTGCCGTTGGGCGTCAGGTACATCCAGTCGACCGTGTCCAGCACGTGCCCTCCCGAATCTTCGGGCAGACGGAACTTGTACCGCAACTGCACCGCCGATCCGCGCTGCACGCCCACACCTTCTCCGACCACGTCGTCGGCCCGGGCGATGATGCCGCCTTGCTGGTCCAGCGTCAGCCGCCATTCACGGTGCTGCACGTCGCCGCTGTCGTATTCGAACCTCTCGCGCATCACGCCGGTGTCCTGCGTCCACGTGATGTCGAAATGCCCCACAAAGCGCGAGGACACGCGGCCCGTCGGCCCATAGATCACGCCTTCGCAGATCATCGGGCCGTTCAGATGGCGGCGGATGTCGATCGGGGTGGATCCGCCGACGTAATCGTCGGGCGATTGCGCGACAAAGTCAAAGTAGGTCCGCCTTGCCCAGACGAACGCCGCAACCAGCGCAGCACCCAGGCAAAGCCACAACACGATATCCATGGTCAAAGCTCCCTAAGCTCTGTTCGGGCCAAAAGGCCGATGGCGACAAGTTTCAGCACACATGGGACCCCAGCATAGGTCCAACTCAACACGCTCAACGCCGCCTCTGAATTCTCTGTTCCTGCGGCAAAACCGCTTGCCTCCAGGATCGGCAGCAATGCCACCGCCGCAACGGCCAGCGACGCCTTGGACACAAAGCTCCACAAGCCAAAGCCTTCGCCCGCCTGCGGCGCCACGCGCGCCATGCGGGTCGCAAACAGCGCCGGCAGCAATGTCAGGTCCGCGCCCGCCGTCGCACCCGAGGCAAGACAGATCAGCGCAAACCACGCCACATCGCCCGTGCCCAGCGCCATCGCGCCTACAAAGGACACAACCGCCAGCACCATCGCCGCCAGCAGCACAGGCTTGGCGCCCCACCGTTCGGCGGCGCGTGTCCAGAACGGTGCCGATGCAGCGGCGGCAGCAAAGAACAGCAGCAGCAGCGGCCCCTCCATGCCCGGCGCGCCAAGTCGGCTTTCGACGAAAAACAGGAAAACGGTCGAGCTGACAGCGACCGGCGCCGCGTTCACCAGCGCGATCAGCAACAGGCGGCGCGCCATCGGATCGGCCAGCACCACGCGAAAGCTGACCGGGTCTGCCACCGCTCCGCGTGCGCTCCATTCGGGGCGCATGGCCAGCCCGGCCAGCAGGGCGCACAGCGCAAACCCCACCGCAAAAGCCGCAAAAGGCGCGCCCGTAAAGCCCAGCGCCACCGGCGCCACCGCCGCCACGCAGACGCCCAGCAGGGCCCCCGCCTCGCGCCAGCGCGCCAGCATCAGGTGGCCCGATCCGGGCAGCTCGCCCGCCGTGGTCACACCTTGCGCGTAGAACGTGATCGTCAGAAAGCTGAACGCCGAAAAGACCAGCGTCAGCATGGCCGCGAACCACCACAAGGGCGCAATCGGCGGCGTCACCGCGAACAGGCCGACCATCGCGCCGCCGATCACGGCCAGCGCCGTGGCGACCGCCGCCGCCCTGTGCCGCGCCAGCGCGTTGCTCAGCTTGCCCAGCAGCGGATCCTGCACGAAATCCAGCAGCCGCAGCGCGAACAGCACCGCACCCAGCGCGGTCAGCGACACGCCATACGTGTCCACATAGAACTTGGGCGCGTGGATATACAGCGGCAGCCCCGCCGCCGACAGCAGCGCGCCAAACAGCGCAAAGGCCCAGAGACGCGGCGCACCCGCCGCCTCGTGTGTGCCGGCAACCAGCGTCACGACGACACCTCTCGCGTGGGCGCTTCGGGCCTCGCGCGGTAGCGCGCACCCTTCCACCACAGCTTGAGAGCCTGCCAGTGGATCAGCCCCATCACCCGCCGCGCGCCCAGCGGACGGCGGACCATGGCGCGCAGCAGGCTCCACGTGGTTGCCGGGCGCCTGGGGCCGGTCAGCGTTGCATAGACGCCGCCCTTGCCGTGCGAATAATCGATCCAGATGCCGATCCGTTCGCCGCTGATGTCAAAGCGAAAGACATAGCCGCCTTCCTGCGGCTGAAAGGGCGAAACATGCATCAGCTTGGCCGCGCTCAGCCGGTCGGTGGGCAGGATCGGCCTCAGGTCCGGATGGCGGCACAAATAGGAATGCCGGTCGCCAAATGTGTTGGTCACCTCGGCGATCACCGCGATCAGCGCGCCATCCTCGCGCCGGCACAGCCAAAAGCTGACCGGGTTGAACACATAGCCAAACACCTTGGGCTGCGCGAGAAGCTCGATCCGCCCCACGCCCGTGACCTGGTTGGCCTCCAGCACCTGCCGCACCCATCCCGCGCCCTGCCCTGCGCCGGGTGTGCCCCCGTGATCTGCATCGCTCAGCGACACAAGGCCGCCTCGGCCCCTGCGGAACGGCCAGGGCGCGCGCGTCTCGGCCTCTGCATCCAGCAGGACATAGTCGATGCTGTAGCGAAAGCCGTTCTTCAGGTCGCCCTTGCGCCCGTGCCATGTCTGGCCGGCGATATGATCCAGCGTGGATGTCACTATTCGGCCGCCACCGGCATGGCGGGGCGCAGGCGGATCGCTTCGCAAACGTCAACCGCGCTGGACAGTCCGTCCTCGTGAAAGCCGTTCTTCATCCAGGCTCCGCAATACCATGTGTGGTTCGCACCGTTGGTCGCGCGCATCACGTCCTGCGCGGCCAGCGCGTTCAGGTCATAAACCGGATGACGCAGCGTGACCGTGTCGTGGATCAGCTCTTCGCGGATCGGACGCGTGGTGTTCAGCGTCACGAAAAACGGGGTGTCATGCGGGATCGGCTGTAGCGAGTTCATCCAGTAGGTCAGATCGATCCGCTCCAGCGACTTGTCTGCCGCCTCGGTATAGTTCCAGCTGGACCAGACCTTGCGCCGTTTCGGCATGATCGCGGCGTCCGAATGCAGCACCACGTCGTTGGGCTGGTACTTCATCGCGCCCAGCGCCGACCGTTCGATCCCCGTGGGATCGGCCAGCATCGACAGGCTGTCATCCGAATGGGTGGCCATCACCACCTCGTCAAACCGGTCCCAGTCGCCGGCTGCCCGGATCTCGACCCCCAGCGCGTCGCGGCGGATCGCCTCGACCGGCGTGCCAAGGCGCAGCTCGGCTCCGTACCCGATCAACGCCGCCTCCAGCCGTGACACATACGCCGCCGACCCGCCCTGCACGGTGTACCACTGGTGCTGCCCCGTTACGCCCAGCAGCGCGTGGTTCTCAAAGAACCGGATCAGCGCGTAGGCGGGAAAATCCATGATCTTCTCCACCGGCGTCGACCAGATCGCGCCCGACAACGGCAAAAGGTAGTAGTCGCGGAACCAGTCGCCCAGCTCCATCTTGGCCAGAAACTCGCCCAGCGTCAGGCTGCGGTCCCGGGCTTCGGCCACTGCGTGTTTGTTGAACTTCAGCACGTCCCGGAACATGCGCAGGAACCTGGGGTTCAGTGCGTTCTTGGGCTGGGCAAACACCGCGCCCAGGCTGGCCAGCCCGTATTCCAGCCGCCCGCCCCCGATCGAGGCTCCAAAGCTCATGTTCGACTTGACCACCGGCACGTCCAGCTCGGCGAAAAGCTGGGCCAGATGCGGGTAATTGGCATAGTTGAAGACGATAAAGCCAGTGTCGACCGGCTGACCGTCCACGTGGATCGTTCTGGCGTGCCCGCCCAGACGCCCTTCGGCCTCGTACAGCACCACATCGTGATCCCGCGCCAGCATATGCGCGGCCCCCATCCCCGAGATGCCCCCACCAACCACGGCAATGCGCTTGCGGGCGCGGGCAGACTTGTCAAACGGCATGTAATCGTCCCGAAAAGTGTCAATTCAGGTTTACTACGCGGCATTGTCAAAACTGGATGAGAAAGAAAAAGATTTTTTGCCGTGATCCGATCCGCGACACGATGCGTACTGGCAATATGTTGAGGAACGTGTCCACATACGACCCCGAGGAAGCGTCGCTTGCTATCGGCTCGCGCACGCCTGTCACCAAATCGTTGAAAGGGACGTCCCCCCGCATGACCAAGGCCAAACCCGTCTCTGATCCGTCCGCGGATTGGGTCGCCTGTGTCGAACGTGTCAAACGTGCGCAGGACCGCGCCGCGTTTCGGGCGCTGTTCGATCACTTCGCGCCCCGGGTAAAGGCCTATCTGATCAAATCCGGCGCCGACATGGCGCTGGCCGAGGAATGTACGCAGGACGTGATGGCGACCTTGTGGCACAAAGCGCATCTGTTCGATCCCTCGCGGGCCTCTGTGGCCACGTGGGTCTATACGATCGCGCGAAACCGCCGGATCGACATCCTGCGCAAACAGCGCCGCCCCGAACCCGAAGACCTGGCATGGGGACCGGAAGCTGAACCAGAGCCGGACGAAATCGTCGGCCTTCAACAGGACAGCGCGCGGCTGGGCGAGGCGATGGCCTCTCTTCCGCGCAAGCAACGTGAACTGATCGAAAAGGCCTATTTCGGCGAGCTGTCGCACAGCGAAATCGCCGCCGAAACCGGGCTGCCCCTGGGCACGATCAAATCAAGGATACGGCTGGCGCTCGACCGTTTGCGCCACGCCATGAAATGAGTGGGACAATGACACAGACACAAACGCATCAGCATCTTGCACCTCCGGGCCAGGTCACGCACCACCTGACACCCGAGCTTTTGATGGCCTATTCCGCTGGCACCCTGCCCGAGGCTTTCTCGCTTGTGGTGGCCACGCACCTGTCGATCTGCGACAGCTGCCGCGCCGATGCGGCCAGCTACGACACCGTTGGCGGGGCCGTTCTCGATTCGATCAGCCCCGACGCGGGCGCCTGCGACTTTGAGGCGACGCTAGCGCGGATCACCTCGTCCCCTGCGCAGCCGGCCACCGCGCAGCCCCTGCCCGATGACGTGATCCCCTCGCCCCTTGCGGCCTATATCGGTGGCGGTCTGGACGCGGTGAAATGGAAAAAGGTCGGCGGCGGCGTGCGTCAGGCGATCCTGCCCACCTCGTCCGATGCGACCGCGCGCCTGCTCTATATCCCGGCTGGCACCGCCGTGCCCGACCACGGCCACCGCGGCACCGAGCTGACGCTGGTTCTGCAAGGCGCGTTCTCGGACGAAGACGGCCGCTATGCCCGCGGTGATGTCGAAATCGCCGACGAAGACGTTGACCACACGCCCATCGCCGAAACGGGCGCCGATTGCATCTGCCTCGCCGCCACCGACGCGCCCCTGCGCTTTGCCGGGTGGCTGCCGCGCATGCTGCAACCCTTCGTCAAGATCTAGACGGCTCTGCTATAGCCTGATCCAAAGGGGAGCCTTCAGCGGCTCCCCTTTTGCGTCAGGGGCAGCTGCGGGCGCTCTTCTTCGTCAAACTCGAACGTGTCCAGCCTCTTGGCCCGCCGCGCGGCCTTGTCGGCGCT
>JAHDCH010000101.1 GCA_020629995.1 Pseudaestuariivita sp.
GGCGCGGGGCACCTCGATCTGGCTGGGGCGGTCTTTCCATTCCTCAAGGCTTGCCGTTTCGGCGATCTGGGCGCCCAGGATCAGGTCCTTGATCTGCACGACGCCTGTCTCGGCCTCGTCCCCGCCCTGGATGATGGCGATGGGGCTGGCGCGTTTGTCAGCATATTTCAGCTGGTTGCCAAAGTTCTTGGGGTTGCCCAGGTAGACTTCGGCCCGGATGCCGGCAGAGCGCAGGTCGCCGACCATGGCCTGATAGTCCGCCATGCGCGCGCGGTCCATAACGGTCACGATCACCGGCCCGGGCTGGATGCTGCCGATCCGGCCTTTCATGCGCAGCGCGGCCAGCAGGCGGTCCACCCCGATCGACACGCCGGTCGCGGGCACTTCCTGCCCGGTGAAGCGCTTGACGAGGTCGTCATACCGCCCGCCGCCTGCAACCGAGCCGAACTGGCGCGGCCGCCCTTTTTCGTCCTGGATTTCAAAGGTCAGCTCGGCCTCATAGACGGGTCCGGTGTAGTAGCCCAAGCCGCGCACGACCGACGGGTCGATCACGATGCGGTCAGGCCCGTAGCCTTGGGCGTCCAGCAGCGATGCGATGGTTTCCAGCTCGGCCACGCCCTCTTCTCCGATTGCCGAACCTGTAACCAGCGCACGCAATGCGGCGACGGTTTCCGAACCGGTTTCGCGACCGGCCTCCATAAAGCCCATGACGACATCTGCCTGCGCGTCGCTCAGACCTGCCCCCTTGGTGAAATCGCCGCTGTCGTCCTTGCGCCCCTCGCCGAGCAGAGCGCGCACGCCATCCGGGCCAAGGCGGTCCAGCTTGTCGATGGCGCGCAGGACGATGCCGCGTTCGGCCTCCTTGTCATCGCCGGACAGGCCTGCGACCTCAAGCACGCCGTTCAGCACCTTGCGGTTGTTGACGCGCACGATGTAGTCGCCGCGGTCGATCCCGACCGCCTCGAGCGTGTCGGACAGCATCGCGCAAATCTCGGCATCCGCCGCCACAGAAGGCGCGCCCACGGTGTCGGCATCACATTGATAGAACTGGCGGAACCGGCCCGGTCCGGGCTTTTCGTTGCGCCAGACAGGCCCCATCGCATAACGGCGATAGGGCGTGGGAAGATCGTTGCGGTGCTGCGCATAGACGCGGGCCAGAGGCGCGGTCAGGTCATAGCGCAGCGCAACCCAGCCGCTGTCGTCCAGCTCCCATGCAAAGACGCCTTCGTTGGGGCGGTCCACGTCGGGCAGGAACTTGCCCAGCGCCTCGACCGTTTCAACCGCGGATGTTTCAAGCGCGTCAAAGCCGTAGCGATGATAGACCTCGGCGATCTGCGCCAGCATGGCGCTGCGTTCGGCCACGTCGGTGCCGAAATAGTCGCGAAAGCCCTTGGGCGTGATGGCCTTGGGGCGCGGGGTCTTTTTGGGTTTGGACATGGGCCTGTCACCTTGCGCGTTGCGCGGCCCGTGTAGCCGCATGGGCTGCGCAGGGCAAGGCAATCGGGGCTTGCCATTGGCTGCGTGGCGGGGGATCAGGGCACATGAGCGACCCAAGTACAACAGACCTGCAGACCCGCATTGCCTATCTGGAACGGCTAGCCGAAGACCTTTCGGACATCGTGGCACGGCAGACCCAGGACATTGACCGGCTGACCGCCCGTGTTGATCGACTGATACAGCGCGAAGCCGAGCGCGAGGCGGCAGAGGGCGCGGCAGTTGTCATCGGCAACGAACGCCCGCCGCATTACTGATCCAAGGTTGGGCCGGGACGGTCAGCGCTGCAACTGATCCTTTTCGACGACCTCGCCGGCGTGCAGCAGGATGTTTGCCCAGCTGGCCGAGCCCACGAACCTCTCGTATGTCGAGACAAAGACCGTGTCCTTGGCCAGCTTGTCGATGCGCGCGCCGCAGGATTTGCCCTTGGGCACGCGGCAGACGCGGGATTTCACCTTTTCATAAGCCTCGTCGGTGCGTGAATATGGCTGGACCTTGCTGGGCAGGCCGTAGCGCAATTGTTCGTGCAGCACCGGTTCGCCAAACAGGGCCAGAGCGGCCGTGAACTGGCGTGCGCAGCCATCCTTGAACCCGGTGATGTAATGGGTGCGCAAGCCGGTCTGGCTGGGTTTGGAATCGTACAGGCGGTACTCCGGGCGGCGCTCGGGGTAGCGCCCGATTTCCTTGCCATAGCTGCCGCGCGGCACATCGCAGACCCGCACGATCTGGCCGAAGGGCACCGCGACGCCATAGGTGACCACTCGCGCGTCGGGCGCGTTGGGGTCGATGCGCGGCGTGCGGGTCCGGGCGGCAAAAAGGCCGCGGCGGGGTCCGGGCGTATCGCTGGTCACGGGTGGCGCCGCCTGGGGTGCTGAGGCCAGGACCGTGTCCTGCGGAGCCGCCGCCGTGGTGCTGTCTGCAGTTTCGGCCACAGGTTTGGCAGGCTCTGTCCCCGAGCCACCGCCCAAGAGCCGGCCAAGCAGTCCGCGCCTTGGCGCCGGGGCGGCCGGTTCGGACGCAGCGGCCGTTTCCGCGGCTGACTGATCGGGCGCAGGAGCTTCTGCCGCGCTGTCCGGTGTCACGACATCAGCGACCGCGGCATCAACGGCAGACGCCGCAGGCGCGGGCGCAGGGTCAGGTTTGGGATCGCGGCGCAGGAGGCCCAACAGGCCAGGCTTGCGCGCCAGTTCTTCGGGCTGCGCGGCGACCTGTGCGGTGGTCGGTGCGGGGCTGCCATCGGAGCTGTCCGCCAAAACCACGTCATCAAGCCGATCCACGTTGGCCAGGGGATCGCCGCACGCAACCAGAACGAGGCAAGCCCCGAGGTAGATGATCTGTTTCACCGCATGTCTCCCCTTGGGCCACACTCGCCCGAACCTCGTACCTGAGTGGTGTTACCCGACCGCGCGACCGCACGTCCAGTGGGTGCGAATATGCCAGGCATGGCAGAGCGGCGTTTTGCCGGTCAGATGTCTTCGACCATCACAACGCCGGGCAGGCTTTTGACCGCGCCTTTGATCTGTGGGTTGACGGCAAAGTCGCTGCCGAGATCGAGTTCGACTTCGCCGGGCAGCGATGGATCCAGCAGACACAGCACCACCGCGCCCCGACCCGCCTGCCGTGCGGCCTGCGCGGCTTCGTCCAGGATGCGGGCGACGGTCGGGACGGCTTCGGCGTCTTCCAGGAACACCTTGAGGCCGCCACCATCGTTCCCGCCCGCAACCACATCAATCGGCGCAACCGACCGGCCCAGAAGCTTGAGCTGTTCGGCTTCCATCGTGGCCTCAACCTGCACCACCACCTTGGACCCGGTTTCGAGATGTTCGCGCGCCGTTTCGAGCGTGTCCGAGAACAGCGTCACCTCGTAGGCGCCGGTGGGATCGCTGAGCTGGGCAAAGGCAAAGCGGTTGCCGCGGGCGGATTTGCGTTCCTGCCGGCCCGCGACGACCCCAGCCAGCTTGGCCACGGTCGCGCCCCGTTCAGCCTTGGCGGTCAGCTCGTCCAGCGTCAGGACACCCTTGCGTTTGAGCGGGCCAAGGTAGTCGTCCAGCGGGTGGCCGGTGAGGTAGAACCCCACGGCCTTGAACTCTTCGCCCAGCCGTTCGGCGGGCAACCAGTCGTCTACGGGCGCAAGCCGTGGTTCGGGCAGGTCCTCGCCTGCCTCGCCGAACAGCGACACCTGATTGGAGTTCTTTTGATCGTGGATCGCCGCCGAGTAGGACACCAGTGCATCCAGCGACTGAAGCACACGGTTGCGGTTGCTGTCGAGCTGGTCGAAGGCTCCGGCGCGGGCCAGCATTTCCAAGGGGCGCTTGCCAACGCGTTTCAGGTCCACGCGCCGCGCGAAATCGTACAGCGTCGTGAAAGGCCGCTCATCGGGCTCTTGCGTGCCCGCCTCGCCCGCGCGGCGCGCCTCGGTGATCAGGCGCATCGCCTCGACCCCGACGTTTTTCAAGGCGCCCAAGGCATAGTGCAGCGTGCCGTCCACCACGTCGAATGTCGCCTGCGAGCGGTTCACGCAGGGCGCAGCCCATGGCAGGCCAAGACCCTTGCGGACCTCTTCGAAATAGACGCCCAGCTTGTCGGTCAGGTGGATATCGCAGTTCATCACCCCCGCCATGAATTCCACCGGGTGATTGGCCTTGAGCCAGGCCGTCTGGTAGCTGACCACCGCATAGGCGGCCGCGTGCGATTTGTTGAAGCCGTAGTTGGCGAACTTGTCCAGCAGATGCCAAACCTCCAGCGCCTTGTCCTTGTCGACGCCGTTCTTGGCGGACCCTTCAAGGAATTTGGGCCGCTCGGCGTCCATGGCTTCCTGGATCTTTTTGCCCATGGCGCGGCGCAACAGGTCGGCGCCGCCAAGGCTGTAGCCGGCCATCTCCTGCGCGATCTGCATCACCTGTTCCTGGTAGACGATGATGCCCTGGGTTTCGTCGAGGATGTGGTCAATGGACGGATGCAGGCGGTCGCGTTCGCTGAGGCCGTTCTTGACCTCGCAATACTTGGGGATGTTCTCCATCGGGCCGGGGCGGTAGAGAGCCACTAGCGCGACGATGTCTTCGATGCAGGTGGGCTTCATGCGCTTGAGCGCGTCCATCATGCCCGAGCTTTCCACCTGGAACACCGCAACCGTCTTGGCGGCGGCATAAAGCTTGTACGATGCCTCGTCATCAAGCGGGATGGCGTTAATCTCGTTCTCAGTGCCGGCCTCGGGTGTGTAAAGCTGGGTGCCATCAGCGGCGGTGTGGATCGAGCGGCCGGATTTCAGGATCAGGTCCACGGCGTTCTGGATCACCGTCAGGGTCTTGAGGCCCAGAAAGTCGAATTTCACCAACCCCGCCTGCTCGACCCATTTCATGTTGAACTGGGTCGCGGGCATGTCAGAGCGCGGGTCGCGGTAGAGGGGAACCAACTGGTCGGTAGGGCGGTCGGCAATCACCACGCCGGCAGCGTGTGTGGAGGCGTTGCGCAACAGGCCCTCGACCTGCTGGCCATAGGTCAGAAGGCGGTTCACCACCTCTTCGCTCTTGGCTTCTTCGGCGAGGCGCGGTTCGTCCTTCAGCGCTTTTTCGATGCTGACCGGTTTGACGCCCTCGACCGGGATCATCTTGGACAGGCGGTCGACCTGGCCGTAGGGCATCTGCAACACGCGGCCGACGTCACGCACGGCGGCCTTGGACAAAAGCGCACCAAAGGTGATGATCTGCGCGACCTTGTCGCTGCCATACTTGTCCTGAACGTAAGAGATCACCTCTTCGCGGCGGTCCATGCAAAAGTCGATGTCAAAGTCGGGCATGCTGACCCGCTCGGGGTTCAGAAACCGTTCGAACAGCAGCGAATAGCGCAAGGGGTCAAGGTCGGTGATTGTCAGTGCATAAGCCACAAGACTGCCCGCGCCCGAGCCCCGCCCCGGGCCCACCGGGATGTCGTGATCCTTGGCCCATTTGATGAAATCGGCCACGATCAGGAAATAGCCGGGAAAGCCCATGCCTTCGATGATGCCCAGCTCGAACTCGAGCCGCTTTTCATACTCTTCGACCGAGGCCGCGTGCGGGATCACCGCCAGGCGATCCTTCAGCCCCTGTTCGGCCTGGCGGCGCAGCTCTTCGACCTCGTCATCGGCAAACTTGGGCAGGATCGGGTCGCGGCGGTAGGCGGCAAAAGCACAACGTCTGGCAATTTCGACCGTGTTCTCAAGCGCTTCGGGAAGGTCAGCGAACAGAACGGCCATTTCCTGCGGCGTTTTCAGGTAATGCTGCGGCGTCAGGCGGCGGCGCGCCTCTTGCTGATCGACATACGCGCCTTCGGCAATGCAGATCAGCGCGTCATGCGCCTCGTACATCTCGGCCTTGGGGAAATAGACATCGTTGGTTGCCACAAGGGGCAGACCCTTGGCGTAGGCGATCTCGACATGACCCCGTTCGGTCAGCCGCTCGGCCTCGGACGGGGTGCCATCTTCGCCAGGGTGGCGCTGCAGTTCGATATAGAGCCGATCCGGGAAAGTCTGCGCCAGCCAATCGGCCAGCATATCCGCGGCGGGCCGCTGGCCATTGCGCAAGAGCCGCCCAAGCGGCCCGTCCGGCCCACCGCTGAGACAGATGACGCCGGTGCTGTGTTCGGCCAGCTCTTCGCGCGTGACATGCGGCAGGTCGCTGCCTTGCCGCAGATACAGACACGAATTCAGCTTCATCAGGCTTTGATAGCCCGCTTCATTCTGCGCCAGCAGAACGACGGGCGCCGGAGCGCGGGGTTTTTCGCCCAGCGCCGCGGTGTCATAGGCCAGATCGACCTGACAGCCGATGATCGGCTGCACACCCGCGCCTTGGCAGCCGACCGAAAATTCAAGCGCGGCGAACAGGTTGTTCGTGTCTGTCAGTGCAACGGCGGGCATATCCATCCCGGCGACGAGGCCGGGCAGTTTCTTCATCCGCATCGCGCCTTCCAGCAGCGAGTATTCGGAATGGACACGCAGGTGGATGAATCGAGGATCGCTGGACATGCCGCCACATTATGAGGGGCGCGCATCGGAGAAAAGCGCGATATGCTGCGGCACATGATCCGGATTGCAGTTTTTCTGTTTTGCCTCTTGGGGCCCGCTTTGACCGGTCCGGCCGCGGCCCTGCCCATGCAGCGCTGCATCAACCTGTCGAACGCGCTCGAGGCGCCCTACGAAGGCGCATGGGGCGAGGTCATCACCCGGGGCGACATGCGCGCCATCGCGGCGGCAGGGTTTGACACGGTGCGCTTTCCCGTGCGGTTTTCGCGCGACCTGCCCGGCCCGATCTCAGCAGACCTTTTTGCGCGCGTGGACGAAGTGATCGGTTGGGCGCAAGAGGACGGATTGCGGGTGATCCTTGATCTGCACCACTTCTTTGATCTGATGGACGCGCCCGATGCACATGCCGGCGATTTCGTGCGCCTGTGGGATCAGATCGCGCAGCATTACGCAGGGGCTGGCGATCACCTGATCTTTGAGCTGCTGAACGAACCCGAAGGCGCGCTGACCACGCGGAAAGCCGAAGCGTTGTTTGCCGAAGTGGTGCCACGCATCCGCGAACTGCACCCCAAACGCTGGATCATCCTCGAAGGCGGCGACTGGGCCGATTTGCCCCAGATGCTGCGCCTGCGGATGGATGGCCCGTACATTGCCCATTCGTTCCACTATTACGCCCCGTTCGACTTTACGCATCAGGGGGCGGACTGGACCGATCCGCCGATGCCGCGCGGCATCACTCTGGCCGAATTTGGCACACCATTTGTGCCGCAGGACATCGCCCAGGCGAAAGGTCATCGCGTGCCGGTCCTGTTGGGCGAATTTGGCGTCACAGGCTTTGCCGCGCCACATGACAGGGCCGCGTGGTTGCGCGCGATCCGAACCTCTGCCGAAGCGGCAGGGGCTGGATGGTGCGTTTTTGGGCTGGGCGGCCCGTTTGGCCTGTACGACGGCACGGAATGGGCACCGGGTGCCTTAGGTGCCTTGGGGTTGCCTGACAAATAGTTAGCCATCAGTGAAAGTTTCTCTTGCGCCCGACCGGTGCGGTGGATTACTTAGCCATATGGATAACAATTTGGACAGCTTCTTTGGCGCGATGGCCGACCCGACCAGACGGGCGGTGATCGAACGCCTGACGCGCGGGCCTGCCCCGGTCAGCGAATTGCACGCGCCGCACGACATCGCCCTGCCCTCCTTTCTCAAGCATCTCAAAGTGCTCGAGGCGGCAGGATTGGTGCGGTCCGAAAAGATCGGGCGCGTGCGCACGGTGCACATCGAAGCCGCGCCGCTGGCCACGGCCGAGGCCTGGCTCAACCGCCAGCGGCGTGGCTGGAGCCGCCGGCTTGACCGGCTGGAACAGCTCGCCGCCGCTGATAACGACCCACAGCAAAAGGACACCCCATGACCGTCACCACCGGATCGTTCGACCTGACCCGCAGCTTTTCCGTCGCGCCCAGCCGGCTTTGGCATCTTCTGACTGACGCCAAATCGCGCGAGGCCTGGGGCGCGCCCAGTGACGACCATGTGCTGACCGTCGAGGCCGAAGACCTGCGCGAAGGCGGTGCGGAGCGCCACCGCTGCGGTCCAAAGGAGGACCCGATGTTCGTGGTCGACACCCGCTGGTATCGCCTGATGCCGCAGCTTTCGGCCTGCTATACCGAAACGCTGATCTTTGGAGGAGAGATCGCAAGCGTGTCACTGGCAACCTACCGCATCACCGAGACACCAAAGGGCACCGACCTGTCCGTCAACGTGGCCATCACCTCATTCACGGACGACGCGCCGATATCAGAGCATGAAGAGGGCTGGCACGCGGGGTTTGACCGGTTGGTCCGTCTTGCCGCCGCCTGATCGGGCGGCAGATGCGCGGCCGAGCGGCCCCTGTGCGGCATTTTCCGCTTGCCAAGCCAATTCCCGCCCGCCTAGCCTGACGCCCGATCCCGCGCTGTCTCTACGCCGCATCGAGGCAACCGCATCGGGGCCATTCAGGT
>JAHDCH010000102.1:0-3629 GCA_020629995.1 Pseudaestuariivita sp.
GGCTGGTGACCCTGCCGATCATCGCGCCGGCGGTGATCTCGGGCTGGCTGCTGGCCTTTACCCTGTCGCTCGATGATCTGGTGATTGCGTCCTTCACCACAGGCCCCAGCGCGACCACCCTGCCGATCAAGATCTTTTCCGCCGTGCGTCTGGGGGTCAGCCCCGAAATCAACGCGCTGTCGACGCTGATGATCGCGATTGTCACGATTGGCGTCATCTCGGCCTCGCTGGTGACAAAGCGCAACGCGGTGCTGCGCGCGCGGGAGGAAGCGCAAGCCGCCCGCGCATGATCCGCCGACCCTATCCCGACCACGCCTATTCCGAAGCGCCGCGCGCCCGCTGCCATTGGCCTAGGCCACCGGAGGGCGCAGCGCTGGACAGGGACCTGGCCGTCGATGTGGCCGTCATAGGCGCGGGTGTCACGGGCCTGAACGCCGCGCTGCCGCTGGCGCGCAAGGGGCGCAGCGTCGCCGTGCTGGACCGAAGCGTTGCCTTTGGCGCATCAGGCCGGAACGGAGGCTTCTGCTGTCTGGGCGGCGCCAAGGCGAGCGACGCAAGGCTCGCCCGCCGGCACGGAGAGGCAGGGCGGCTCGACTGGCGCAGGACGGAAAAGGACGCGGTCGCCCATGTCGAGGCGCTGATCGGTGAGCTGTCGCTTGATGTGGATCGCCATTCGGAGGGCGAAACCATGCTGGCCCACTCGCCCCGCGCATGGCGCGAGATGCAGGCCAGCGCCGACGGGCTGGCGCGCGACTATGGCGTGACCCCGGAGCTGACGCCGCCCGAGCAGATGGCACAGGCCGGGATGGCTGGGCCATTTCACGGAGCGCTGACCCTGCCCATTGGCTTTGGTCTGAACCCGGGCAAATACCTGGCCGGTCTGGCGCAGGCGGTCCGGGATGCGGGCGGGGCGGTGCATGCCGGGGCGGACGTGCAGGCGATGGCGAGGGCCGGCGATGGGTACAGGCTGCAGGCAGGCGACAGGCAGGTCACCGCGCGGCAGGTCATCGTGGCGACCAACGGCTATGGCAGCGACAGCCTGATCCCCTGGCTGGCGGGGCGGTTCATGCCCGCGCAATCGGCGGTGCTGGTGACCCGTCCGCTGACCGAAGCCGAGGCCGCCGAACAAGGGTGGACCAGCCGCCAGATGGCTTATACCAGCCGCGATTTCCTGCACTACTTTCGCCGTATGCCGGATGGGCGGATGCTGTTCGGGATGCGCGGCGCTCTGGGCTCCAGCCCTGCGGCAGATGCAAGGGCCGAAGCTCGGTTGCGGCGGCAGTTCGCGTCGATGTTTCCCGTCTTTGCAAAGGCCGAAGCGCCTCAGGTCTGGTCAGGCTTTGTGGCGCTGTCGACCAGCCTTGCGCCCTATGCCGGGCCTGTGCCGGGGATGCCCGGTGTCTTTGCCGCGTTCAACTACCATGGAAACGGCGTTGCCATGGGCAGCTATTGCGGCGCTCTGCTGGCCGATCTGGCGCTGAGCGGTCGCACCGGCCGCAGGTATCCCGACGTTCTGAAATCCGTGCCCGCGCGGTTTCCCGGAGGCCGCTGGCGCCGTCACCTGCTGCGCCCCGCCTATGCGCTGGCCATGGCGACGGACTGGTGATCTGGCGTAGGATGGGTGCTAGCACCCATCCTACCCGTGTGGAGATTTCAGCGCCCGGGCCTGCCCGCGTTTGAGCCCCAGCTGCCGCTCGCGCCAGATGATCGCCACCCCGGCCGAGATCACCACCGCCGCGCCCAGTAGCATCGTGGGCGTCGGTACTTCGGAAAACACGAAATACCCGATCCCCAGCGCAAACAGCATGGACGCATAGTCAAAAGGCGCGATCAGGGACGCCGTCGCATGCCGGTAGGCCGAGGTCAGGAAAATCTGCGCCACGCCGCCCACCAGCCCCGCGCCGATCAGCATAAGCGCATCGGCCAGCGGCGGCACCGTCCACCCGAACGGCAAGGTGAGCAAAGACAGCAGAGTGCAGGTCAGGGAAAAGTAGAACACGATCGAAGAGGTCGTCTCGTGCTGGACCAGCTTGCGGATATAGACCTGCGCCAGAGACCGCAGCGCAGCAGAGGCCAGAGCCAGCGCCGCGCCCAGAGCGGCCATCCGTTCCAGATCGTCCGACACCGCCAGCCGGGGCGACAGCACGATCAGCACCCCCACCAGCCCCACCAGGACCATCGACCAGCGAAAGGCGCGCACCCGTTCGCCCAGCATCAAAGCAGCCAGCGCAACGGTGATCAGCGGCGCGGCGTAGCCGATCGCGGTGACCTCGGGCAGGGGCAGCATGCCCAGGGCGGCAAAGCCCATCACCATGGCCGAAGCACCCGAAGCCCCGCGCCAGAAATGCCCCCAGCGAGACTGCACCCTGAACCCGGTGCGCAGATCGCCTGTCCACGCGAGCCAAAGAACGATCACCGGGATCGCAAAGAACGAGCGAAAGAACACAGCCTGCCCCGGCGGCACGGCATCGGACGCGGCCTTGATCAGCGAGGCCATGATCATGAACAGAAAGACGGCGGTGAGTTTCAGCGCAATGCCGCGAAGCGGTGACATGCCACAGATGTGCGCCTGCCAGAAGCAGAGGTCAATGGCTGGGCAGCGTCCAGCCGGTGGCGCGGGCCCAATCTTCGGCCCTCAGGATCAGGAGCCGCACGAAGGGATCCTTGAGATCGCCATAAGCGCGCCCGTCGTATGAACGCGGCGCGGCGGCGTGTTTCATCTGAGCATAGAGCCTTGCGCTTTGCGGATCGGCGCGCAGGTGATCACGCACCAGAAGCGCGATCCGCTGGTTGGCGCGGCCCGCGTGCCGGATGTGCAGATGGGCGGTGCGGGTACCGTCCCGGGTACGGCGGGCGTAGGATTTGGCCCAGTCCGCCGCATCAGAGGACCAGCCCGGCACCGGATCGTCAGAAGTGATGTCTGGCACCGGGTCGAACCCGGCACGGCGGATCACGTCCCAGTCAGGCACGGAGGCGGGCGGCAAGGTGATCTGAATGTCGATGATCGGCTTGGCCAAAAGCCCCGGCACCGCCGTAGAGCCGATATGCGCGATGTGCCACCCGGCCGGGGCGCCCGCCTCGAGCAGCGAGGCACGGTAGTGGGCAAAGCGGAGGGGCCAGTCGTCGGAATACGGCTCGGGCGGGGTCAGCATGACGTCACCTTTTGCGTAGGATGGGTGCTAGCACCCATCCTACCCGAACCCACACCGCTGCGCGGCCTGTTGGCCGGCCCAGCGCCCGGTGGCAAGGCAGGCGGTGATCAGATACCCGCCCGTGGGCGCGTCCCAGTCGAGCATCTCGCCGCAGGCGTACCAGCCGGGCGTCTCGCGCAGCATCAGGGCCGGTGTCAGAGCGTCAAAGCGCAGGCCGCCGGCGGTGGAGATGGCCTCATCAAGGGGCGTGGGGCCGTTGTGGGCGATCGGCAGGGCCTTGAGCAGGGGCGCAAGATCCTCGGGCAGGGGGCGGCCGAATTCGTACATCAGCGCGCGTTTCACATCGTTCAGCCCCAGCGTCTTGCGCAGGTGGGTCGACAGAGACGCCTTGCCCCGTTTGCGGGCCAGCCGGGTGCGCACGGCCTCGAGCGAAAGGTCGGGCAGAAGGTCCAGCGTGAGCGGAGCACCCGAGCGCAC
>JAHDCH010000102.1:3729-6978 GCA_020629995.1 Pseudaestuariivita sp.
AGCCACGCGCGCAACAGCGGAGAGGCCTTCATGGAGCGCGGAAAGACCCGGCCCGAGGACCCGGTGAACAGGGGCTGGCCCAGATTTTCGGCCCATTCCATCACCTCGACCGGGCCAAAGGCGCGCAGCATGGGGGCGAGCGCCGCGGGGACGTCATAGGCCAACAGGGCGGCTTCGGTGTCTTCGTCCTTGGTCAGGTTCAGGCCGGATTTCCCGGCCATCAGGAATTTGCGCGCGGGCGAGGGCTTGGCCTCGGCCACGGTGACCTGCATGCCTGCGGACGCCATCGCCTCGGCCGCCATCAGGCCCGCGGGGCCTGCGCCGATCACCAGGGCCTCAGCCATCGTCGCGCCCCGGTTCGGCGGGGTTGCTGGAGAAAAGCGCGATCTTGTTGCCATCGGGATCGCGCAGGTAGCCGACGTAGAAATCCGGGCCATAGGCATCGCGGAACCCCGGTGCGCCCTCGTCCGCCCCGCCCGCGGCCAGGGCGGCGGCGTGCAGGGCACGCACCTGCGCCTGACCTGTCGCCTCGAACGCCACCATCGCGCCATTGCCCGCCGAGGCAGGCGCACCGTCAAAGGGCCGTTTGACATAGAACTCGGTCTGGCCGGGCAGCACATAGCTGAGGTCGCCATGATAGTGAGACAGCGCATAGCCCAGCGGCCCCAGCAGAGCGGAGTAGAACCGCTGGGACGCGGCGATGTCGTTCGACCCGACGGTGACGTAGGCGATCATGGAATGGCAGGCTCCCGTGGTGCGGTGCACCCTAACCCGGCGGCGGGGCAGGGTGAACCCGTGCGCGGGCCGGGATCAGAAACCCGTCATGCAGTGGCGGACAAATCCAAGCGTGCGCGCCACAAGGCCCGAGGCCCCCGAGATCGTGCGGGTGCAGGTCAGCATCTGGGCCGTTTCCACCGAATAGGGCGCAGGCACCAGCCGATACAGAGGGCCCGAATGTGGGTCGTCCATAAGATCGACAAAGAACACGCCGCTGCCTTGCAGGATCGCTTCGCCTTCGAAGTCGAGAAAGCCGTCAGACAGCAACGCTTCGGCGGCATCGCTGATCGGGATCATCATGCGCGACATGTAATTGGCCGTCTCGGGCTGGTGCAGAGGCACCACATAGACATTCCGCCCGTCCTCGCCCGTATGCAGGAAGGGATATTCGCCGGATGCGGAGCTGTTGCAGGCGGGAAAGGTCTCGGCCAGTGATACATCGAGATAGACAAAGGCACCTGTATTGAGGGCCAGCTGATCTTCCCATGCGGACAGAACGGAGTTGCCCGGGGTTGCAGGGACTGCCGGACAGAGCGACCACATCGAGAAGCTTGTCGGAAAAGAGAGCCTGGGTCACACCAAAGGCGGTGGTCATGGCACCGATCAGGCCGGTCACATAAAGCAGGCCCGAGACGATCCGGGACGCGGTGGAGTGCAGTGTCATGGGCGGTCCTGTGAATGTGCGATGGCCGTATTCCCGCAAATTGCGGGCACCGGGGCCAGATCCGGCGGCACCAATTGCTTGCCGACGGGGGCGCGCGGGCGTACCGCTTGGCGCAGGAAGGGATGCGCGGAATGACGGTCACGGGGTTTGCGTTGGTTCTGGCGGCGGCGCTGTGCCACGCGGCGTGGAACGTCTGTGTCAAGCGCGTGGGCGGAGGGGCCGAGCTGATCTGGCTGTTCTCGGCCGTGTCGGCGGCGCTGTTCCTGCCTGTCACCCTGTGGGTCATCGTGACCGAACGCCCGGTGCTGGAGCCGGTGCACTGGCTGTTCCTGACCGGCAGCGCGGCGCTGCACCTGGCGTATTTCTGGCTGTTGCAGACAGGGTACAGGCACGGAGACCTGTCGCTGGTCTATCCCACCGCGAGGGCCACGGGGCCGCTGCTGTCGGCGTCGTTTGCGGTGCTGGTGCTGGGCGAAACGGTCACGCCGCAGATGGGGCTGGGCGCGGCGCTGATCATTGGCGGGGTGCTGATGCTGACCGGGGGGATCCGGAGGCGGGCAAAGGGGCTGGCGGTGTCGCTGGGCTTTGGCCTGGCGGTGGGCGCGCTGATCGGGACGTATACGGTGTGGGATGCCTATGCGGTGGCGGTGCTGCTGATTTCGCCCATCCTGATGGACTATGCCACGGCGATCCTGCGCACCGTCGCGCTGGCGCCGGTGGCCTGGCGCAGGCGCGAGGTGGTGGCGGGCCACTGGCGCAATCACCGGCCCGAAGTGTTCGCCATCGCGATCCTCAGCCCGGTGGCCTACATCCTGGTGATGTACGCGCTGACCTTTACGCCGGTGGCCTATGTCGCACCCACGCGCGAGATCAGCGTGGTGCTGGCGGTGCTGGCGGGCAGCCTGCTGCTGGGCGAAGGCGATCTGCGCCGCCGCCTGACATGGGCGGGCGTGATCTTTGCCGGGATGGCCCTGCTGGTGACGGGGTGATCAGGAGGTGACGGGTGTGTCGCCCGAGCCCTTGAGGTGCACGACACGCTGGGGATAGGGGATTTCGATGCCGTTGTCCTTGAGCGCGTTCCAGATCAGGAACAGAACGTCCGAGGTGAACTTGTTCTTGCCGTCGTCGATGCCGTTGACCCAGAATTCGACCGCGAATTCGACGCCGCTGTCGCCCAGGGCGCGCAGTTCGCAATCGGGCGGGAACGGGTCGGACAGGACGCCGGGGTGGGTGGCCACGGCGGCTTCGACGATGTCCGGCACAAGGTTGATGTCGGTGTCGTAGCTGACCGAGAAAGGCGCTTCGTAGCGGTTGGAAGACCCCTGGTCGGAATAGTTGATCACCCGGGTGGTGATGAAATCCTCGTTGGGCACGACGATCCATTTGCCATCGTAGGTCTCGAGGAACATCGCGCGGGCGGTGGTTTTGACGATGGTGCCGGCCTCGCCGTTGTCGAGCTCGACATAATCACCCACGGTCGCCTGCCCTTCGAGCAGGAGGATCACGCCCGAGATGAAGTTGGCGGCGATTTTCTGGAGGCCAAAGCCGAGGCCCACGCCGACCGCGCCGCCGAGGACGGCGAGCGAGGCGACGTTGATTTCCATGATGTTCATCAGGACGAGGAAGGCGATGCCGAAGATCGCGATCTCGGCGCCCTTGACCGCCAGCTGGCGGGTGGCGGGGCGCATCTCTTCCTGGGAATTGATGTAGCCCGAGGATTGGTCATTCGACCAGCGCCCCAGCCAGAAAATCAGCCCGCCGACGACAAAGAACTGGATCATCCACAGCAGGTCGAAGGACATGTTGCC
>JAHDCH010000102.1:7078-8423 GCA_020629995.1 Pseudaestuariivita sp.
GACGTGCCGCAATCGCTGCACCACCTGATCCCCAAGCTGAAAGGCGGGAAGGGCGGGCCGACGGTGCTCTTGCACCACATCTGCCACAAGGAGATCCACGCAACGCTGACCGAGGCGGAGCTGGCGAGGGACTATGCCACGCCCGAGGCGCTGCGCGCCCATCCGAGGCTGGCCAAGTTTGCCCGGTGGGTGGCAAAACGCCCGCCCGGGTTTCTGTCAAAGACAACGGGAGGGCGGCGCAAGAGGTGAGGGAAGATGGGTGACGAGCACCCATCCTACGAAAGCGGCGAACGCAGGAGCCTCTTGATCGCCGTCACATGCGCGGCAGGTGCAGACAGGGCGTCGGCCGCAAGCGCAAGCGCTGCCGCCACCGGATCGTCGTCGTCCACCACCTGATCGAACAGGCCCCAGGACAGGCATTCGTCCGAGCTGGCCTTGTGACCGGCCATCAGGATCATCCGCGCCCGCGACGGCCCCACCAGAGCGGACAGGCGCGCAGGGTCCGAAGGCTGGGGCAGAACGCCGAGGCGCATCACCGGGTAGAATGCCTTGGCCGAAGGCACGGCGAGGCGCAGATCGCAGGCCAGCACCATGCCCATCGCGCCGCCCGCCACAGTGCCGTTCAGCGCCGCAATCGTCAGGCCCGGATAGGCAGCAATGGCCCCGGAAAGACGTTCCCACAAAGGAGAAGTCGCCAGGGTGCCGCCGCGCACCTCGTCAAGGTCGGCCCCGGCGGAAAAGACACGGCCGGTGCCCGTCAGGATCAGGGCAGGGGCGGTGGCCTGTTCGACCCCCAGGCACAGATCGTCCAGCATCGCGGCGCTGAGCGCGCCAGCCTTGTCCGGCCGGTCAATCGTCAGGACGCAAGCGCCGCCCCGGTCAGCGGCACGGATCACGCGGTCAGGCCCAGCCGAGCGCGGATGTCTTCGTCGCGCAGGGAAATTTCCTGGCCCAGCCAGTCATCGGCCTCGGGCGAGCACATCCACAAGAGCGCCTTGGCGGGCCAGTCGGCGGGAATGTGCACGGACCAGTCCAGCTGGCTGACCGGGTTGATGCCCGAGGCGGCGATCTCGCGTTGCATCTGGGTTGCCACGGTGCCGGGCGACAGGCCGATGGCGCGGATGCCCGCGTCGCGGTTTTCCTTGTCGGCGCAGCGCGTCAGCATCGCGGCGGCGGCCTTGGAGGCACAATAGTGCGACCACGCCTCGACGGGCCCGTGCGCGGCGCCGGAACTGACCGTCAGGATCGTCCCCCCGCCGCGGGAGATCATGCCGGGCAGCACCGCGCGCATGCCGTGAAACACACCCTTGAGATTGATGTCGATCACGTGGCCCCACCCATCGGG
>JAHDCH010000103.1 GCA_020629995.1 Pseudaestuariivita sp.
CCAGCAGCAGGTCCAGAGGCTCGGCCTTGTGGAAATTGTCGGCGGTAACGCGCAGTGCCGCGCCTTCGTCGGCAAAGTCGAAATGGCGGGTGTTCTTGCCATGGTTGGGCACAAACTCGATCTCGGGCCAGCGGCCTGCGCCCTTGGCCTCATAGTACTGAAACATGCGGCCGCAGTGGCTGTCACCGAAGACTTTAACGCGCATTGCGGCTCACCTCCGACAGCAGGCTTTCGTCACATTGTTCATAGCCGAGGTCATCGTCATCTTCGGCCGGTTCGGGCGCGGGCTGTTCGATGGCGGCCAGATCGGCTTGGGTGGCTTCGTCAAACAGGTGGGTCATCACCGCATCCACCCCCTCGGGCCGGACCGAGCGGAGATCATCTCCGTAGAAGGCGTGGCGCGTGGGCTGGCCGGTGATCACCTCGTAGGACGGAAAGTAGATCACATCGTCATGCGCCTCGGCAAAGGCCCCGGCAGCGGCGCGCAGGACTGCCTTGGAATGAGTGGTGGCGACCAGAACGTGCTGGTCGGTTGCGGTGGCGGCCAAGGGCACGGGCGACACGGTCAGCAGCATCCGTGCGCCGGGGTTCACCTTGTGCAGGCGGGTGCGCATGGCGTCGAGGTCACCATAGACGTCCGGGTAGGTCAGGTTCAGGAACGCGTGGCGCGCGGGGTCATAGCTGCCCGCGATCACGCCCGGAGCAGTGGGAAAGGCGGTGCCATCAAGGCGCGAGGCCCAGGTTTCGGTCAGCCCGAGGGTAAAGACAAACAGATCGAGCCGTTCGAACATGTCGCGGACGCGGGCAAGGTGGGCGGCGCGCAAGGCCTGCAATTCCTCCACCGATCCAAAGCCGTTTTGCTGCACCGAGGGGCGCAGAGCGTCGTAGTAGCGCCCGTCCTTTTCCCAGACCTGCTCGGCCGGGGTGCGGGTGCCGAAGGCTTCGTCAAACAGCTGCACCAGCTGGCGGGTGGTGTAGATGTTGCCATAGCGGCAGCTGAACAGGTCATAGCCGAACCGCGCGCCGCGCTTTTCGCCCATCAGGCGGGGGCGGGGTTCGCACATCATGAAATGCGCGCCCCGCGCCTTGAGGGCGCGGCCGATATGCTGGGCAAAGCAGCTGCCGGCGGTGGCGACCTTGGCGGTGGCCAGGCCTTCGACGGTGGGGGCGAGCTCGGTCAGCGTCTCGCCGGTGCGGCCCGTGACAGCATGTTTCCAGAAGGCGCGGTCTGGCTGATCGGCATAGGGATGCCGGGCCGGCCCGCCCGCAAGGACCGGCGCGGCCTTTTTGCGGGCCCAGCCAAGCAGTGACGATGCGGTGCGTGATACCATCTGCGCAGATCCATGTGCCAGCGGCCCCAGCACCGCTTGGGGCCAAAGGTGCCCGAGGCGCAGGCCGGGTGCAAGGGAGGGGCAGGGGTTGATCGGGCGGGGCATTGGGGGTACACGCACGCCTGTCAGCCCCCGGGGGGGCGCCACTGCCAGACAATCGCGCAGGGTCGGATCGCTCCGGCCCTTGTCGTTTTTGCCGCAGAGGGCACTTTCCGGGAACCCGACCAACCAAGACCCGCGGACCCAACCGTGCGGCCAGTCAAATCCCGGGCCACAAGCGGCCCACCAAAAAGGAATGAAACGCCATATGGCTACCAATGCGATGGAGGAATTCGAAGCCCTCCTGAATGAAAGCTTCGAAATGGACACGCCCGAAGAGGGATCGGTTGTCAAAGGCAAGGTCATCGCGATCGAAGCGGGCCAGGCCATCATCGACGTCGGCTACAAGATGGAAGGCCGTGTCGAGCTGAAAGAATTCGCAGAACCCGGCGAAGCGCCCAAGGTCGAGGTTGGTGACGAGGTAGAGGTCTACCTGCGCGCCGCCGAGAACGCGCGCGGCGAAGCCGTGGTCTCGCGCGAGATGGCCCGCCGCGAAGAGGCGTGGGACCGTCTGGAAAAAGCCTATGCGGACGACGCCCGCGTCGAAGGCGCGATCTTTGGCCGCGTCAAGGGTGGCTTTACCGTCGACCTCGGCGGCGCCGTGGCCTTCCTGCCCGGCTCTCAGGTTGATGTGCGCCCCGTGCGCGATGCTGGCCCGCTGATGGGTCTGAAGCAGCCGTTCCAGATCCTGAAAATGGACCGCCGCCGTGGCAACATCGTTGTCTCGCGCCGCGCGATCCTGGAAGAAAGCCGCGCCGAGCAGCGCGCCGAGGTGATCGGCAAGCTGAACGAAGGCGACAACGTGGACGGTGTGGTCAAGAACATCACCGAATACGGTGCCTTTGTGGACCTGGGCGGCGTCGACGGCCTGCTGCACGTGACCGACATGGCCTGGCGCCGTGTGAACCACCCGTCGGAAATCCTCGCCATCGGCGAGACGATCAAGGTGCAGGTCATCAAGATCAACAAGGAAACCCACCGCATTTCGCTGGGCATGAAGCAGCTGCAGGAAGATCCGTGGGATCTGGTGGCCGCCAAGTACCCGCTGGAATCGACCCACACGGGCCGCGTCACGAACATCACCGACTACGGTGCGTTCGTCGAGCTGGAGCCGGGTGTCGAGGGTCTTGTTCACGTCTCGGAAATGTCCTGGACCAAAAAGAACGTGCACCCCGGCAAGATCGTCTCCACCTCGCAAGAGGTTGAGGTCATGGTGCTCGAGATCGACGGTGCCAAGCGCCGCGTGTCGCTGGGCCTGAAGCAGACCATGCGCAACCCGTGGGAAGTGTTTGCAGAAACGCACCCCGAGGGCATCACCGAATTCGGTCTGTTCGTTGGCCTCGACGGCGACATCGACGGCATGGTGCACCTCAGCGACCTGTCGTGGGACGAGCGCGGCGAAGACGCGATCCAGAACTACCGCAAGGGCGACATGGTCGAGGCGGTTGTGTCGGAAGTCGACGTCGAGAAAGAGCGCATCTCGCTCTCGATCAAGAACGTCGGCGGCGACAAGTTCGCCGAAGCCGTGGGCGGCACCAAGCGTGGCGCGATCATCACCGTCGAGGTCACCTCGATCGAGGATGGCGGCATCGAGGTGGAGTTCGAAGGCATGAAATCCTTCATCCGCCGCAGCGACCTGAGCCGCGACCGCGCCGAACAGCGCCCCGAGCGCTTCTCGGTCGGTGACAAGGTCGACGTGCGCGTCACCAATGTCGACAGCAAGACCCGCCGTCTGGGCCTGTCGATCAAGGCACGCGAGATCGCCGAAGAGAAGGAAGCCGTCGAACAATATGGCTCGTCCGACTCGGGCGCATCGCTGGGCGACATCCTGGGCGCAGCGCTGAAAGGCGACGACTGACGCCTTTGGGCTATGTCACATGACATGTGGAAAACCCCGGGCCCCGCGCCCGGGGTTTTTCGTTGGACGGCCACGCGAATCATGCGGCGGGTTCGCCAGAGCCCATATCGGTCAAATCACGATTTTGCGGGGCAGGGGCGCGCGCGACCCGGACTTTTGAGACCAGACAGCGGGCAAATCAGGGCAAAACATCCATAATCGTTGGCGTTTTCGTTTTCGTTTCAAGGCCAGATGCCTATAGTCGCCCTGTTGGGTGGTCCAAGTTCAAGCCCAGGGGGGATGACGCCGATGATCAGATCGGAACTGATTCAGAAAATTGCGGACGACAATCCGCATCTGTACCAGCGCGATGTCGAGCGTATCGTGAACACCATCTTCGAAGAGATCATCGAAGCCATGTCCCGCGGCGACCGGGTCGAGCTGCGCGGCTTTGGCGCATTTTCGGTGAAAAAGCGCGATGCGCGCACCGGACGGAACCCCCGCACCGGGGAATCGGTTGAAGTCGATGAGAAGCACGTGCCATTCTTCAAGACGGGGAAGCTGCTGCGCGACCGTCTGAACGGCGGCTAATCAAGGGCTCGCACCATGCGTTACATCAAGTATCTGTTTCTGGCCGCTCTGGCCATCATTCTCATTTGTGTGGCTCTGGCCAACCGCGGCATGGTGACACTGAACACCCTGCCCGAAGGCGTGGCCGGCATCCCGGGCATGGGCCCGTTTGCGCTGTCGATCGATCTGCCGCTTTATGTGGTGATCTTTATCGGGATCGCGGCTGGCCTGCTGATCGGCTTTGTCTGGGAATACCTGCGCGAGATCAAGCACCGCGCCATGGCCAGCCGCAAAACACGTGAGGCCAAGGAGCTGGAGCGGGAAGTCAAGCGGCTCAAGGCCCAGAAGCACGAAGGCAAGGATGAAGTCCTTGCCATGCTTGACGAGGCAAGCTGACATGACAGGGCCCTCGGCCCGCGTGATCATCGGCAAAGCGCCCCAGGCTGACCCCGGGGGCGCAGCGCGCGTCAAGATTTGCGGCATCACCGACACAGCAGCGCTGGATGCCGCCGTCGCGGCCGGCGCGGCGTATGTCGGGTTTGTCTTTTTCGAGAAATCGCCAAGGCACCTTGAGATTGACCAGGCACGCGCGCTGGCGGTCGAGGTGCCTCCGGGCGTCATCAAGGTGGCGCTGACGGTCAACGCGGACAACGCCACGCTGGATGCAATCGACGCGGCCGTCCCGCTGGACATGTGGCAACTGCACGGGTCCGAGACGCCCGAGCGCGTGACCGAGGTCAAGGCGCGCTATGGCTTGCCGGTGATGAAGGCGCTGGGCGTGGGTGACGCCGCCGACGTCGAGGCCATCGCGCACTACGAGGGCGTGGCGGACCAGATCCTTGTTGATGCCAAGCCGCCCCGCACGGCGGTTCTGCCGGGGGGCAACGGGCTCAGCTTTGACTGGCGGCTCATCTCGACCCGCGACTGGGCCGGGCCGTGGATGCTCGCCGGTGGGTTGACACCGGACAACGTTGGCGAGGCGGTCGCGCTGACCGGCGCGCGCCAGATCGACGTATCGTCGGGCGTGGAAAGCGCGCCCGGCGTCAAGGATGCAGACCTGATCAGCCGGTTCGTTGGTGCAGCCCGGTGATCCGGCTGCGCCTTGACCACGGTTATTTCGGAGCGGGCGCCCTTGATAGGCTAAGGCCGCACAATCTGACACCGGACATTGGCCAGATCGCCCACAAGCCGGGTGACGAGATCGTCGTGACCTTTGATGCCGGCGCGGATCGTCCCCTGTGGCTGGCGCTGGAGCCGTTGGACGCGCGCTTTGTGTTCGCCTCGGATCTGCCGCCCCTGCTGACCGAGCCTTTCTGTGCCGTCGCCGAACTGGCGCCGGGCCAAACCGAGGCCGAGTTCGCGGCGGCGGGTGACACATTGCAGCGCCTAAAGGATGCGCAAATTAAGCCGCCGCCGTCCTTGCCCATCATGCCCGCGTTGCTGGTCTGCCTGCCCACGCCCGGTGCGGCGGCGGATGTGACGCTCAAGATCGCCGCGGTGCCCGTGCGGATTGTCTTTCAGCTGTATGGGACGGACCTGCCAACGGGGCTGACGATCATCGATGCGTCACCCGCGCCGCAGCTGACATTTGGGCCCGCAACGCAGGTGCAAACCGATTGGGGCGAGACGGCCTTGGAGATTGGCGCGGACATGGCGGTGCGCCTCTCTTTGCACGCGCCGCCTGACTTGCGTCTGCTAGGCCCCGATGGCGAGGTGCTGATCGACCGCCTGCCTGTGCCCGCCGCGGACAGCTTTGCCGCGGTGGACGGTAACCCTGCGGAAAGGCGGGCGGTTGTATATGTCGCGCTTTAGGGCGCGGCAGATGGACACTGCCCCGGATTGGCGGCCACGCCCGTCTTTACCACAAGCCGTCCAGACGGTAGACCCTGAGCCTGCCGCGTGAGGAGAGACAGCGATGCCAGAAGATCTTTTCAATTCGTTCATGAACGGGCCCGATGAAAACGGGCGGTTTGGTGAATTTGGCGGGCGGTTCGTGTCCGAGACGCTGATGCCGCTGATCCTGGACCTGGAAAAGGAATACGAGCACGCCAAGACCGACGATACGTTCTGGGCCGAGATGGACGATCTGTGGACCCATTACGTGGGCCGCCCGTCACCGATGTATTTCGCCGAGCGGCTGACCGACTACCTGGGCGGGGCCAAGATTTACCTCAAGCGGGACGAGCTGAACCACACCGGCGCGCACAAGATCAACAACGTGCTGGGCCAGATCCTTCTGGCGCGCCGCATGGGCAAGACGCGGATCATCGCTGAAACGGGCGCGGGCCAGCACGGCGTGGCCACGGCCACCGTCTGTGCGCGGTTTGGTCTGAAATGCGTGGTCTACATGGGCGCCCATGACGTTGAGCGGCAAAAGCCCAATGTGTTCCGGATGAAGCTGCTGGGCGCCGAGGTGATCCCGGTGACCTCGGGTCGCGGCACGCTGAAGGACGCGATGAACGACGCGCTGCGCGACTGGGTGACCAATGTGCGCGACACGTTCTACTGCATCGGCACGGTGGCAGGGCCGCACCCGTACCCGGCGATGGTGCGCGATTTCCAATCCGTCATCGGCAAGGAGGCCAAGGCCCAGCTGCACGAGCGCGAAGGACGGCTGCCGGACACGATCATCGCGGCCATCGGCGGCGGGTCGAACGCGATGGGCCTGTTCTACCCGTTCCTTGACGATCCGTCGGTTAACATCATCGGTGTTGAAGCAGGCGGCAAGGGCGTGAACGACAAGATGGAGCATTGCGCCTCGCTCACCGGTGGGCGGCCCGGCGTGCTGCACGGCAACCGCACGTATCTGCTGCAGGACGATGACGGCCAGATCCTCGAAGGATTCTCGATCTCGGCGGGCCTCGATTACCCGGGCATCGGGCCCGAGCATTCGTGGCTGCACGACATCGGCCGCGCGCAATACGTGTCGATCACCGACAAGGAAGCTCTGGCCGCCTTCCAGCTGTGCTGCGAGCAGGAGGGGATCATCCCCGCGCTGGAGCCCAGCCACGCGCTGGCCCATGTGATCAAGATCGCACCCGACCTGCCCAGCGACCACCTGCTGGTGATGAACATGTGCGGACGCGGCGACAAGGACATCTTTACCGTCGCGGGCGCGCTGGGCGTCGAGATGGGCGCGGGCGACTAAGCCCTGGCACCAAAGCTGAACATGAGGGGGGCGCCGCAGGGCGCCCTTTTCACGTCTGGGGCAGGGCGTGCGCCTCGAGCACCTCGAGCGGCACGATGTCCAGCGCGCGGGCATGGGTGGCCGCCAGATTGACGCGCGGCGCGCAGCCTTCCTCGTGCGCCTGCAGGAACCGCCCCGCGCACAGGCACCACGCGTCGCCGGGTTTGAGCCCGGGAAAACGGAACTGGGGCATGGGCGTCGACAGATCGTTGCCGACGTATTTCGAGAAGGCGAGAAATTCGGCTGTCATCACCGCGCACACGGTGTGGCTGCCCCGGTCGGCGGCACAGGTGGCACAGCTGCCATCGCGGAAAAAGCCGGTCATCGGCTCGGTCGAGCAGGTGGCCAGCGGACCGCCCAGCACGTTGATGTCGTCATCCCGTTCCATCATGCGCGGTCCTTTCAGAAGTGGGGCGGTTGCCAGCGCAGCCAGCGCCCGTGGAAATCGATCCGGCCCAGATCATGCGTGGTGCCCGAGGGCCAGAGTGTCAGGGTCAGCGCGGCGCCGGGCGACTGGTCGTCGGGTTCCATCCCCAGCCGGGCCAGCGGGCGCGAGGGCGTGGCCTGCGCGCCCGCTGCCGCGATCAGCGCGTCGCCCATCGCGCGGCGGGCGGGCGGCAGGTATTGCCAGGCGATCGTGTGATAGATCAGGTGCAGCTGACCTTCGGGCTGCGCGGCAAGGCGCGCGGGCAGCCAATCAACCGCATCACCCTGGTCGACGCGGGCGTCAAAGGCGGCGATGGCGGCACGTGTGCGGGTGATCCGGTCCGGCTGGTCGGGCCAGAGATAGCTGAGAAGGCGCAGCGCGCCCGCGTCGCTGGTCGGGTCGATCGGGCTGAGGTCAACGCCGCGCCGATTGGCGATGCGGGGTGCGCCGGCCACTGGCGCCGGGCCGGTCCAGTCAGGCGTCAGGGTCAGAGCAGGGTCCGCGGGACCAAGCCGAGCGCCTGCCACATCCAGCGCGAACCGGTCCCACATCAGGTTGAGCCCCGCGCTGGCGCCAACTTCGCTGAGCATGATGGGCAAATCGAGATGCGCCGCCAGCGCGTGCCCGGCCGCGATCAGGCAGGCGGCGCGGCGCACTTCGTTGGTCTGCGGCGGGCTTTGCAGAAAGGCGAGGATCGCGCCCGTATGGGCCGTCAGCGTGTCGGTGACCGCCTGCCACAGCGCATCATCCGGCACGTCGTGGGGCGGGTAGGCGGCGGCCAGAGCCGGCGCGGCGCCGCTGAGGACCAGCTGGTGCAAAGCGCCCGCGGTGCGCAGGGGCAGCGACTGGGCCGACGGGCCGACATCGCCGGGCCAGGCCAGAAGGTGATCGGCCACCGCGCCGCCGGGCGCAAGACGGTCTGCAAACAGCCCCATCAGCCGCCCCATGAACGGCGATCCCAGCGG
>JAHDCH010000104.1 GCA_020629995.1 Pseudaestuariivita sp.
GCGGCGATGCTGGACGGGCGCGATGTGCCCACCCAGACACTGGCCACCCGCCTGATGGCGGACGGCTTTTGCGCGATGCTGGTGCCCAGCTATGCCCGCGGCAGCGGCCCGCGCGACCTGAACATGGTGCTCTGGTCGTGGGAGACTCTTACCGTGATCGACGACGAAAACCGCCTGCGTCAAGATTAACATAATCAACCTTATGAGACATCTGGGCGCAGCCCCAGAATGGCACGCGCTTCGGCCACGCTGGCCACCGGGCGGCCATGCTGCGCGCAAAGATCGGCGGTGCGCCGGACCAGAGCCGCGTTTGACGGCGCCAGCGTGTCTTTGTCGAGGCGTATATTGTCCTCGAGCCCCGTGCGCGCATGACCGCCCGCCGCAATCGCCCAGTCGTTCAGGTGGATCTGGTTCGGCCCCACACCCGCCGCGCACCAGGGCGCGTCCGGCCCGAACAGGCGGCGCACGGTGGCGACGTAAAAGTCGAACACATCGCGGTCCGCAGGCATCGCGTTCTTCACCCCCATGACGAATTGCACGTAAGGCGTACCCGCCAGCTGGCCGCGATCGGCCATCAGCTTGGCGTGAAAGATATGGCTGAGGTCAAACGCCTCGATCTCGGGCTTTACGTCGTACTTGATCATTTCGGCGGCCAGCCAGTCGACCAGATCGGGCGGGTTTTCGTAGACCCGCGTGGGAAAGTTGTTGGAGCCAACCGACAGCGACGCCATGTCCGGCCGCAGGGGCAGCATCCCTCCCCTTTCGGCCCCTGCCCCCGACCGGCCGCCGGTTGACAGCTGGATGATCATGCCGGGGCAATGCGCCTCGATCCCCTCTTTCAGCGCGGCAAAGCGCTCGGGGTCGCTGGTGGGGTTTTCGTCGTCGTCGCGCACGTGGCAATGGGCGATGGTGGCACCGGCCTCGAACGCGGCATGGGTGCTTTCGATCTGCTCGGTCACGGTGGTGGGCACAGCAGGATTGTCAGCCTTGCGCGGGACCGATCCGGTGATGGCAACGCAGATGATGCAGGGGGTGGTCATGGCCGCTCCTCAGATGTCGAAAAACACGGTTTCGCCCTCGCCCTGCAGGCGGATGTCAAAGCGATAGACCGCAGGCCCCTGCCCTTTTGACCGGGTGGCGATCAGCGTCGGGCGGCGGCTTTCCCATTCGATCAGGTTCAGGACCGGATCGGTGGCATGCGCGACGGAATCGTCGCTGAAATACATCCGGGTGTTCAGGCCGATGTTGATGCCGCGCGCTACGATCCACAGATGCAGATGCGGCGCGTGGCCTTCACCGATGGGGCCCGGCTTGATCGTGTCAAACGCCCATGCGCCGGTGTCGAAATCGGTGATCACCCTGCCCCAGCCGCGAAAGCCCTCTTCGACCGTACCGCCGCCTTCGGGGTGGGCGTAATGGCCCGCGGCGTTGGCTTGCCAGACCTCGAGCATCACGTCCTTGACCGGGCTGCCGGTGCCGTCGATCACGAGGCCCTCGACGCGGATCCGCTCTCCGGCCGCGTTGGGGCCGGCGATGTCCTGGCCCAGTTCGCGCTGGTAGATGTCAAAGCCCGCCGCACCCGGCGCAAGCCCGATGTGCACAAACGGCCCGGCGGTTTGCGAGGCGCTTTCGCGCAGGTATCCCAGATCGTCGGTCATGCCCCCTGCCCTTCGAATATGCTTTGCCGCCGCCCGCGCAAGACCACGTCGAACCGGTAGGCGATCATGTCCAGCGGGACGCTGGCGTTCATGTCCAGCCGCGCCGTCAGCCGATCGACGGCACCGGCATCGGGGATGGTGGCCACGATGGGGCAGCGCGGGATCAGCGGATCGCCCTCGAAATAGCATTGCGTGATCAACCGCTGGGCAAAGGCCGCGCCAAAGACCGACACGTGGATATGCGCGGGCCGCCAATCGTTGACCCGGTTGCGCCAGGGATAGGCTCCGGGCTTGACCGTGCGAAAGGCGAAATATCCGCTGTCATCCGTCAGCATCCGTCCGCACCCGCCAAAGTTCGGATCCAGCGCGCCCAGATACATGTCCTTGCGATGGCGATACCGCCCCGAGGCATTGGCCTGCCAGATCTCGATCAGCGTACGGGGCACCGGGCGCGCGTTTTCGTCCAGAACCCGGCCGTGCAGCAGGATGCGTTCGCCAATTGGGCTTTGCCCTTCGCGCGCATAATTGGTCAGCAGGTCATTGTCGCCTGGGTCCACATCTGCGGCGGTAAAGACAGGGCCGGTCACCTCCCCTGCCCCATGGTCCAGCGACAGCGGCGCTAGCCTCGGGCTGCGCGCGACGGATGTCTTGTAATCGGGCGTCAGCGCCGGCGGATGGATGTCGCGGCGGCGCTGGTAATATCCTGTGCTCATGGCTCGGCCTCCATCTCGGCATAGGTGGCCTTGGCCAGCTTGATGGCGTGGTTGGCGCGCGGAACGCCCGCGTAAATCGCGACATGCATCAGCGCCTGCATCACGTCCTCGGGGCTGGCCCCTGTGCGGGCGGTGGCGCGGATATGCATCGGGATTTCCTCGAAATTGCCGGTGGCCGCCAGCAGCGCCAGCGTCAGCATCGACCGTTCGCGCCGGGTGATCGTGTCGTCGGCCCAGACCGTGCCCCAGGCCCCTTCGGTGATCAGATCCTGAAACGGCTGGTCAAAGGCGGTGGTGGCGACGCTGGCGCGGTCCACATGCGCGTCGCCCAGCACGGCGCGGCGCGTTTCGCTGCCGGTTTTGTGGCGCTCGGTCATGGCTGGCTCTCCCCTTGCGGGGCGATGTTCGGCCAAGCGGGCACGCGGCGCAAGTCATACCTTGGGCAAAGGTGGGTCCGCACCCGTCACGGCGAACAGCGCGGCAAGCTGTCTTTGGCCTGCGAATAATTGCCCATGGGCAAGTCAGTGCTGTTCGGGAAATTGCCCATGGGCAATTCTGGGCCTCAGCGCTTTTTCAGATAGGCCTCGAAGGCGCCGCGCAGGCTGGCTTCGCTGAGGTTTGCGTCAAACTCCATCACCACCCGCTTGCCCTTGCGCTGAACGTGGATGCCGCTTTCGCCGGGCGCGCGGCTGTATTCCGTGCCGGTCTGCACCTTGGGCGGGCGGGGATCGGCGGTGGCCTGACGCAGCCGCGCCATCACCTGCACCGGATCGACAAAGGCCCCCTTCCCTGCCCTTGCGCGATCCTGCTCTTGTGCGATCTGGCGCGCGGCGGCGATCAGCTTTTGCGCCTTGGCGGGATCGGCCAGCGCCGGCTTCAGCTCGCGCGCCTGACGTTCGCGCAGATCGCGGATCGACGGCATGGCGCGCACGATCTCGTCGGGCAGCTTGGCCAGCGCCAGATAGCGCGACAGCCATGGCTGAGACACTTCGAGCCGCTCGGCCATCGCCTTTTGCTTGCCACCGTAATAGAGCTCGATCGCCTCGGCATAATCGATGGCGCGCTCGTAATCGCTGATGTCTTCGCGGTCGCGGTTCTCGATATCGGCGAGGCGGAACGCCTCTTCGTCGGACAGGTCGCGGACCTCGATCAGGTACTTGAACTGAGGGTAATTGTTGGCCCGCAGCCAGCTGACGGCGAAATGCCGGCGCGCGCCGCAGATCACCTCGAACTCGTACAGCGGATCGGGCGAGCGGCGCACAATCGCGGGAAACTCCTGCCGTCCCTGTGCGCGAATCCCGTCGATCAGGTCGCGGCAATTGTCTTCGTTCAGCAGGGCGTAATCGCGGTTGTGCCGCTGCCACATGCAGCAGGCCGCCGGATCGATCCAGCGCAGGGTCTTTTCCTCCAGATCACCCGACAGCCGGTCCGCGATGGTGGTCGACCGTTTCAGGAACCGCGACCCCGTGCGTTCGGGTGTGGAGGCGGGGGAGGGGGTATCAAGATCGCCCAGAATGTCGTCAAAGACAGCGTCGTGTTTCTTGGTCATAACAGTCCCTCCTTGCGCAGGCCGGCGTGGTGGCTGGGCCATGTCTTGCGGATCAGGATCTCGATCTCGCGGCCCACGGCATCCAGATAGGCACGGCAGCGCTTGTGCGTCTCGGTCCGGGCGGCGGGACCGGTCACCTCGTAGACGGTGCCAAGATTGGCGGTGGTGTTGTCGATCTCGGCGCTGTCTTTCAGCACCGCGGTCATCATATCCATCGGAAACACCGCATCCATCATCCGCTTGATCGCCACATGGGCCGATTTGCCGTCGTTCATCTTGGTCGCGAGAATTTTAACAAAAGCGTAATCGCGCGCACCGCCCATCTGCGCCAGCTCGGACAGGGTGGCGCCCATCATCTTGAGGAAATGCGCGGTCGAGCCGAAATCGATGTTGTTCGGCGGGGCAGGGATCACGATGGCATTGGCGGCGCGCAGCACGCTAAGCGACAGCATCCCCAGCGCCGGGGGTGGGTCCATCAGGATCACGTCGAACTGGTCCTGGATGCTTTCGATCCCCGTGCGCAGCCGGTCCAGCACGAAGGTCTGCTCGCGCGCCATGCGGGCGGCGAATTCATACTCGGCATCATAGAGGCCAAGGTTCGCCGGAATCAGCGCGATGTTCGGCCAGTACGTCGCCCGCAGCGCGTAATGCAGGCTGGGCGGCCCGCCATGGCGAAAGAACGGGTAAAGCGTGTCTTCATCCTCGTTCACATCCACATCCGGGTTCAGCCCGAACATCGAGGTGGTCGAGGCCTGGCTGTCGCAATCCACGATGCACACGCGGTAACCCTTCAGCGCGAGGTACTGCGCCAGGTGGCAGACCATCGTCGACTTGCCGACCCCGCCTTTGAAATTCTGCACCGCCAGCACCATCGCCGGATCGCCGGGCGCGCGGTGGGGCAGGGTGCCGAACACCTCGCGCATGTGGTTCACATCCGCCAGGCTATAGCCGGTGCGCCGCCCGGTTTCGGGGTCCTTGTCCGGTTCGGGCAAACGGCCGTCAGCCTCGGCATCGCGGATCAGCTTGTCGCTGCGGCCGACCATCTCGGCGGCGCGGCGCACGTTGAACCGCAGGTCCAGCCGTTTCTCGGTGCCGGGGGCATAAAGCCGATCCCGCAGCCGCGCGATCACGGTTGCCGCACGGGCAGAAAGCTGGTCCAGCTCGTCGAGCGTGACCGGGGGAAGGGGGGCCTGATCCATCTGCGACTCTTGTGTTTTTTGTGCAGAATGCCCGTTGCGGCGTGGCCGCTCAAGTGTGAAGTTTTGTGCGGATCGGCGAAAAAGTCGGAAATGCGGGGCAGGGGGCCGATGTGCGAACCTAAGGGCACGACATGCGCAAAATGGTCCCGCTGACAGCCAAAGCACCCAAAAGGTAAGGTTTGGGCGCACCGAATGGCTCCCGCCCCCAAAATACCCCAAAAATGAAAAACCCCGGGGTTCTATTTCTATAGGTTCATTGTTCAGGACGGCGAACCCTTTGGGATCAGGGCAAAATCAGAGACTAACATTACCTTTTGGGGCGGTTCGGCTTACGCATCGGGAGCCTCTGCCTTACGTCCCGGGGTGGCGGCGCTTACGTCTGGGGAGGCTCTGACCTTACATTTCGGGTGCACGAATCGGGGTGCGAATCGCGCCGGGAAAAGGCACTCTATTTCAGCGGTTTGCGATTCGCGGCGCGCGTGCGACGTGGCTTTGACGCTTACAAATCGGGTGCGACCGCCCGGCTGGACGCAGCGGGTGCCCGATGATAACCTACGTCAAAACGATTACAAAAGTAAGAGCAGCGACGTAAGGCTATGCAGGATGAAACAGCCCTATCGCACGGTTGAGGCGCGGCCCAATGCCGGCAGCATGGTCAAACCCGGCGAGCTGGTCGACCTGGTCGAGGTCACGCCGCTGACGCTGGCAGACCGGCGCATCTACAACCAGCTGCTCGAGAACGCGTGGGACGCGATTGACCGGCCCGTGACCCATGTGATCGCCAAGTCGGATCTGCGCGGGTCGCACAATTCCAATGACCGGGTGGGCGAGTCGATCGAGCGGCTGATGACTGCGATCGTCAAGGTGCGCGTGACCCATGACGGCGAGGACGCGATAGAACGGGTTCAACTTTTGGGCGGCAACGTCGAAAGCACCCGGCGTGATGGTCTCTTTGAATACGAGATCCCGCCGCGCCTGCGCCGGGTGATCCGCGACAGCACCGTCTTTGCCCGGCTGCAGCGCGAGGTGATGTTCGCGCTCAGTTCGAAATACGCGCTGACCCTCTACGAGATGGTGCAAAAGCGCGGCAACCTGAAATATCGCGCATCAGAAAAGTTCAGCCTCGAGGACCTGCGCGGCGCGCTTGGCGTGCCGCAGGGCAAGCTGTCGACCTGGTCGAACCTCAAGCTGCGCGCGCTCGACCCCGCCACCGAAGAGGTCAACGCGCTGTCGGATTTCATGGTCGCGCTGGACCCGGTCAAGACGGGCCGCCGTGTCACTCATGTGGAGATGCGCTGGTGGCGCAAGGACGCGGGCAGCTCGGCCGAGGCTGAACGCGAGCTGTCGTTTTCCAAGGTGGGCCGCAAGACCCGTGTGGCCGAAAAGGCGCGGCCCGCCTGGCTGGATGCGCGCGGCGCAGCGCTGCGGGCCGAAACCTACGAGACCGCGCGCCTGCGCCATCCGGGCTATGACATCTATTTTGTCGAAGGCGCGTGGCGCGACTGGGCCGCGGGCAAGGCCCCGGCGCAGGATCCCGACCGCGCCTTTCTTGCCTTCTTCCGCAGCTATGCGGAAAAAAATCCGCTTTGATTGCAGGTCTGATTTTACGCGAATTACCATCCCTGACGCACAAAACACACTGAGGGATATCGAGCCAATGCCGTGTGAATGTCCGGCAAGATCGTGATCGTGCCAACTGCGTCGGCGTACTCTAGCTGAAGCGGGGCAGGGGGCGCCCTAGAAGGTGATATTGACCTTGATCGCCTGCGTGCGGTCCGAGGCAAGCTCGAACGCCTCTGTCGCCCGGTCAATCGGCAGCCGGTGGGTGATCAGCGGAGTCACGTCCAGCCGCCCGCGCTGCATCATCTGCACTGCCTTGGGAAACTCGGCGTGAAACCGGAACGAACCTTTCAGCTGCAGCTCCTTGGCCGTCATCGCCTGCATGGGCAGGGTCATGTCTCCGCCAAGGCCCAGCTGCACCACCGTCGCGCCGGGGCGCAGGGCAGGGACGGCCGAGGCCAGCGCAACCGCCGCGCCGGAACATTCGAACAGCACGTCAAAATGGCCCTTGTCCGCCGTGTAACCACCCAGCGCGTCTTCGCTCGCCTTCAGCGCCTCATCCGCGCCCACCTCGCGCGCCTTGGCGAGGGTGAAGTCGGTGATATCCGTCGCCACCACCTCGACCGCGCCCGCCGCGCGCGCGACCAGAACGGCCAGCAATCCGATCGGCCCGCAGCCCGTGACCAGCACGCGGCGGCCCATCAGATCGCCCGCCAGCGACGCGGCATGCAGCACCACGGCCAGAGGTTCGGCCATCGCCGCCTCGCCCGGGGTCAGCCCGTCAGCGGGGGCGCATTGGCTGGCATCCGCCACAAGCGATTGCCGAAAAGCGCCCTGGATATGCGGAAAGGGCATGGCCGAGCCGTAAAAGCGCATGTTCAGGCAGTGGTTCTGCCGCCCTTCGGCGCAATAGCCGCAAGTTCCGCAGGGGCGCGACGGCGACACGGCCACCAGATCCCCTTCTTTCAGACCGGACACGCCCGCACCCAGAGCGGCCACATGGCCCGCAACCTCGTGGCCGAGGATCATCGGCTCTCGCAGGCGGATCGCACCGAACCCGCCGTGGCTGTAATAATGCAGGTCGGACCCACAGATCCCCCCCGCCGCCATCGCCAGGCGCACCTCGCCCGGGCCGGGATCCGGCGCGGCCTGCTCTTCGATCCGCAGGTCGCGGGCGGCGTGGACAACGATCGCTTTGCTCATGGAGGAGGCCTTTCGGTATGCGGCGCAGCGCCGGGAATGCTGGTGAGTGTTATCGGTAACATCCGGCATGCCGTCAAGCCGGTCCTTGCGATGACCCCTTGACGCCAGCGCGGGACCGGTCACACCTTGCTGCCCATGCCGCGCAGCACTCAACCTTCGACCGGACCTGTCACCATGCGCGATGTTGCCCGTGCGGCGGGCGTGTCGCGCATGACGGTGAGCCGTGCCCTGAAAAAGGACAGCCCCGTGTCCAAGGAAACGCGCGAGCGGATCCTCAAGGTGGTGCGCGATCTCAATTATGTCCCCGATCAGATGGCCGGCAGCCTGTCCAGCAAACGGTCGGGCTTTGTGGCTGTGCTGGTGCCGTCGCTGAACAACCTGCACTTTGCCGAAACGGTGCAGGCCCTGACCGAAGAGCTGGAAAGCATCGGCCAGCAGATCCTTCTGGGCCATACCGACTATTCCCCCCAGCGCGAGGAACAGCTGGTCGAGACGATGCTCAAACGCCGCCCCGAGGCGATTGTCCTGTC
>JAHDCH010000105.1:0-4168 GCA_020629995.1 Pseudaestuariivita sp.
CTGGGTGAGGTCGCCGCCGATTATCCCGACACCAAGTTCGCGATCATCGACATGGTCGTGGATCAGCCCAACGTGCAATCGGTTGTCTTCAACGAACACGAAGGGTCGTACCTTGTGGGCATGATGGCCGCGCAAAAGTCCGAGTCGGGCACCGTTGGCTTTATCGGCGGCATGGACATCCCGCTGATCCGCAAGTTCGCCTGCGGCTATGCGCAAGGCGTCAAGGCAATCAACCCCGACGCCACCGTCATCGCCAACATGACCGGCACCACCCCTGCCGCATGGAACGACCCGGTCAAGGGCTCCGAGCTGACCAAGGCACAAATCAGCCAGGGCGCGGATGTTGTCTATGCTGCGGCTGGCGGCACCGGTGTGGGCGTTCTGCAAACCGCCGCCGACGAAGGCATCCTGTCGATCGGCGTGGACAGCAACCAGAACTACCTGCACCCCGGCAAGGTCCTGACCTCGATGCTGAAGCGCGTCGACAACGCTGTCTATGACGCGTTCAAGGCAGGCGCCGATCTCGAGCCTGGCTTCCAGGTGATGGGCGTGGCCAATGGCGGCGTCGGCTATGCGATGGACGACAACAACGCCTCGCTCGTATCGGCTGACATGCAGGCGGCTGTCGACGAGGCAGCGGCCAAAATCGCCGACGGCTCGCTTGCCGTGCACGACTACACGTCGGATGACAGCTGCCCGGCACTGTCGTTCTAAAAATCTATCCGGGGCCGCGCGACGCCAGCGCGGCCCCTTTTTCTTTTTCATCCGAAGGGGGCCCGGATGAGCGATCCGATCACCAATTTCTTTCATGCCTGGGGCGAAGCTGACGCCGATGCGCGCAGCAAAGCGATCGAAGCCTCGTTCCACGACGCGGGCACCTACGCCGACCCCCGTGCGCCCGAACCGATCACCGGAACCGCAGCCCTTTCAGACTATGTCGGAATGTTCAGCGCCAATGCGCCGGGGTGGACCGCAAAGGTCGTCAAATCCGACACCACAGCGGGGCTGACCCGTGTCACCGTCGCGTTTGGCGGCAAGGGGCCCGATGGGTCAGACATGGTGCAACACGGCCAGTATTTTGCAGAAACGGAAGACGGCAAAATCACACGCATGACCGGCTTTGTCGGCACTGGCACCCCTGACTGACACACAAGGCGGGGCATATCTGCCCGCCTCTCCCATACCGGACCCGCCCATGACCGCTCCTGCCATCGAACTCAAAGGCATCTCCAAGGCTTTCGGCCCCGTGCAGGCCAACAAGGACATCTCGATCCGCGTGATGCCCGGCACGATCCACGGGATCATCGGCGAAAACGGCGCGGGCAAGTCGACCCTCATGTCGATCCTCTACGGCTTCTACAAGGCCGACGCCGGCACGATCCACATCAATGGCCAGGAAACCCGCATCCCCGACAGCCAGGCCGCCATCGCCGCCGGCATCGGCATGGTCTTTCAGCATTTCAAACTGGTCGAGAACTTCACCGTCCTCGAAAATGTCGTACTCGGGGCCGAGGACGGTGCCATGCTCATGCCCTCCCTGCGCAAGGCGCGGCGCGAGCTGACCGACCTGGCCGAAGAATACGGGCTGAAAATCGACCCCGACGCCGTGGTCGAAGAAATCGGCGTCGGCATGCAGCAGCGGGTCGAGATCCTCAAGGCTCTTTACCGCCAGGCCGATATCCTGATCCTTGATGAGCCCACCGGCGTGCTGACCCCGGCCGAGGCCGACCAGCTGTTCCGCATCCTGAATCGCCTGCGCGAAGAGGGGAAAACCATCATCCTCATCACCCACAAGCTGCGCGAGATCATGGACATCACCGACACCGTCAGCGTGATGCGCCGGGGCGAGATGACCGCGACCGTGAAAACGGCCGAGACCTCGCCAGCCGAATTGGCCGAGTTGATGGTGGGCCGCAAGGTGCTGCTGCGCGTCGACAAGGTGCCCGCCACCCCCGGTGCGAACGTGCTTGAGGTCGAAAACCTGCGCGTCATCGACGACAAGGGCGTCGAGCGCCTGCGCGGCATCGACCTGACCGTCCGCGCCGGCGAAATCCTCGGGATTGCCGGGGTTGCAGGCAACGGGCAGTCCGAGCTGCTCGAAGTGCTGGGCGGCTACCAGACCGCCACGGGCACAATCCGCGTCAACGGGCAGGAGATTGACCTGACCGGCACCGGATCAGATGGCCGCACCCGCCGCGCGCGCGGCATCGCACACGTCCCCGAAGACCGCCAGTCCGAAGGGCTGATCATGGATTACATGGCCTGGGAAAACACTGCGTTCGGCTATCACCACGATCCGGCCCTGCAAAAGGGCCTTCTGATGAACAACGCCGCGATCAAGGCCGACACCGCCGAAAAGATGGAGCGGTTCGACGTCCGCCCCCCCAACCCGCGCCTTGCGGCCAAATCCTTCTCGGGCGGCAACCAGCAAAAGATCGTTCTGGCCCGCGAGATCGAACGCAACCCTGACCTTTTGCTGATCGGCCAGCCCACGCGCGGCGTCGATATCGGCGCCATCGAATTCATCCACCAGCAAATCGTCGCCCTGCGTGACGCGGGCAAGGCGATCTTGCTGGTCTCGGTCGAGCTGGACGAGATCATGTCCCTCAGCGACCGCATCGCGGTGATGTTTGACGGGCGGATCATGGGCGAGCGCCTGCCGTCAGAGACGGATGAAAAGAAACTGGGCCTGTTGATGGCCGGTGTGACGGAGGACGCAGCATGAGCAAGATGCCCGCCTGGGCCGATGCGGTCCTTGTGCCCCTGATTTCAATTCTCCTCGCGGCAATCCTGTCGGCACTGGTGATCCTGTTCATCGGCGAAGACCCCCTCGCCGCACTGAACCTGATGGTCGAGGGCGCATTGGGGAGCACCTATGGCTGGGGGTATACGCTCTATTACGCGACCAACTTCCTCTTCACCGGGCTGGCCTTTGCCGTCGCCTTCCACGCCGCGCAGTTCAATATCGGGGCAGAAGGGCAGGCGATGCTGGGCGGGCTGGGCGTGGCCGTGGTGTGCCTTGCAATCGACTGGCCGCATTGGGCGCTTGCGCTGCCATTCGCAGCCTTTGGCGCGGCGGCCTTTGGTGCGCTGTGGGCCTTTTTGCCCGCCTATCTGCAAGCGACGCGGGGCAGTCATATCGTGATCACCACGATCATGTTCAACTTCATCGCCGCAGCCCTGCTCAACTACCTTCTGGTCAACGTCATGCGCCCGCAAGGCAGCATGGACCCGGCCACGGGCAAGTTCCCTGAAGGCGCGCATCTACCTACGTTGCACGACATCCTGGGCACATTTGGCATCCCGTTCTCCAAGGCCGCGCCCGCCAACATCTCGCTGGTGATCGCGCTGATCGCCTGTCTGCTGGTCTATCTGCTGATCTGGCGCACCCGGCTGGGGTACGAAATCCGCGCCTTTGGCAAATCCGAAAGCGCGGCCAAATACGCCGGCATCAACCCGGTCAAGATCACTGTGATCGCGATGATGATCTCGGGCGGGCTTGCGGGCATGATGGCCATCAACAACGTCATGGGCGAGGCCGAGCGCCTGGTGATGAACGCGACCGAGGGCGCCGGCTTCATCGGGATCGCTGTGGCGCTGATGGGGCGCAATCACCCGCTGGGCGTGCTGCTGGCCGCGATACTCTTCGGGTTCCTCTACCAGGGCGGGGCCGAGCTCGCGCTGTGGACGTCGATCCCGCGCGAGTTGATCGTGGTGATCCAGGCGCTGGTGATCCTGTTCACCGGGGCTCTCGACAATATGGTGCGCATGCCGCTTGAACGGCTCTTTATGATGTTCCGGAGGGCTGGCTGATGGATCTGGCAACCGTTCTGCAAATCCTCGATTCCACTGTGCGCCTTGCGACGCCGCTTTTGCTGGCCTGCCTTGCCGGGCTGTTTTCCGAACGGGCGGGGATTTTTGACATCGGCCTTGAGGGCAAGATGCTGATGGCCGCGTTCTTTTCCGCTGCCGTTGCCGCGATGACCGGGTCGGTGTGGCTCGGCCTTTTGGCCGGTATAGCCGCGTCGATGGTGCTGAGCGGGCTGCATGGGCTGGCCTCGATCACCTTTCGGGGCGATCAGCTAATCTCGGGCGTCGCGATCAACTTTTTGGCGGCCGGGCTGACGGTCTTGATTGCGCAAGACTGGTTCAGCCAGGGCGGGCGCAC
>JAHDCH010000105.1:4268-8336 GCA_020629995.1 Pseudaestuariivita sp.
ATCTGCGGCGCGCTGTGCGGTCTTGCCGGAGCCTATCTGGCAACCGGACTTCAGGCCGGGTTCGTCAAGGACATGACCGCCGGACGTGGCTATATCGCACTGGCTGCGCTGATCTTTGCCAAATGGCGGCCCTGGTATGCTCTGGGCGCGTGTTTGCTGTTCGGCTTCCTGCAGGCGATTGCATTGCGGTATCAGAACATCGACCTGGGTGCCTTTACCGTTCCGGTGCAGGTGATGGATGCCCTGCCCTATATCCTGACGGTGATCATCCTGGCGGGGTTCATCGGCAAGGCGATCCCGCCCCGGTCCGGCGGCGTTCCTTATGTGAAAGAGAGGTAGGGCGGGTATATTCGCCCACCCTAAGGATCCAGCGCTGCCAGACCTTTGGCCGCGAACATTGGCACGAACGAGCCATACAGCGCCGCCTGTTCCGGGTTCGACGCATTGCCGTCCAGGCCGCGCTTTTTGACCCCCTGCAGGATCGCCGCCATCCGAAAGAAGGCAAACGCCAAGTAGACGTTGAAATCCGGAATGTCGCCAAGCCCCCGCAGCTCGCAATACCGTGCGACCGCCTGAGCGTCGGTGGGCACCCCGAGACGGGCACGGTCGAGCCCGGCGAGGCCCCGCCCCACCTTGCCCGGCGGCAATTGCCATTGCATGACCAGCGCCGCCAGATCCGCATAGGGATGGCCAACGGTCGACAGCTCCCAATCAAGAACTGCCAGGATGCGGGTGCTGTCCGGTGCAAAGATCAGATTGTCGATCCGGTAGTCGCCATGCACCAGCGTGCGCTGACCGTCATCCTGCGGCAGGTCCGCTTCAAGTCCGGCGATCAGCGCCTCCATGTCCGGCAGCAGCTCGGTTTCCGTGGCCTTGTACTGTTTGGTCCACCGGGCGAGCTGCCGCGCCAGGTAATGCCCTTGCGGCCCATAGTCTGTCAGCGCCGTGGCCGTCAGATCGACCTCGTGGATTGCGGCCAGCACGCGCAGCATCTCGTCATACATCGCTTTGCGGTCCGGCGGCATTTGATCCGGCAAAGCAGGATCAAAGAAAATACGGCCCGCAACGTGATCCATGATGTAGAATGCCGTGCCGATGACGCTGTCATCTTCGCACAGCCCCTGCATCCCTGCGACAGGCACCGCCGATCCTGCCAAGGCGCGCTGCACCCGGTATTCGCGGTCAACCGCATGGGCGGATTTCAACAGCACGCCTTCGGGCTTGCGGCGCAGCACGTAGGTGCCGCCCGGCGCTGAAAGGCGGTAGGTCGGGTTCGACTGGCCGCTGGCAAATTTTTCAGCCTCGAACGGCCCGCGCAATGCGGTGTTCGCCTCGATCCAGCGGGTCAGCGCAGCGAGGTTCATATCCGGGCGTTCGTATATTTGCGCAGCTCGGCGCGGGCGACCTGCCTGCGGTGCACCGCGTCGGGCCCATCGGCGAACCGCAGCGTGCGGTTGTGCGTATACATCGCGGCCAGATCCGTGTCCTGGCTGATACCTTGCGCACCGTGCAGCTGCATCGCTTCGTCCAGCACCTTTTGGGCCATCAAAGGCGCGATCACCTTGATCTGGCTGATCCATGGCGCTGCGTCTTTTGGGCTGCTGGTGTCCATCATCCACGCGGCCTTCAGGCAGAGCAGGCGCGCCATTTCGATCTCCATCCGCGCGTTGGCGATGATGTCGTAGTTTGCGCCCAATTGTGCGATGGGCTTGCCAAATGCGTCGCGTACCAGACCCCGGCGGCACATCATCTCAAGGGCCTTTTCAGCCTGACCGATGGCGCGCATGCAATGGTGGATGCGCCCGGGCCCCAGCCGACCCTGCGCCACTTCGAACCCGCGGCCCCGACCCAGGATCAGATCCTTTTTGGGAACCCGCACATCGGTGAAACGCAGATGCATGTGCCCGTGCGGCGCGTCATCGTTGCCGAAAACCTGCATGGGGCGCAGCACTTCGATGCCCGGCGCATCGCTGGGCAAAACGAACATCGAATGCCGCTTGTGCTTGTCCGCGTCCGGGTCCGTTTCGGCCAGCAGGATATAGACCTTGCATCGCGGATCGCCCGCGCCGCTGATCCACCACTTTTCACCGTTCAGGACAAAATCATCGCCATCCTCGCGCGCCTGAAACGCCAGCTGCGCGGCATCGGACGAGGCAACGCCCGGTTCGGTCATCACATAGGCCGACCTGATCTCGCCTTTCAGCAAGGGCGCAAGCCAGCGCGCCTTGTGCGCATCCGAGCCATAGCGTTCGAACACCTCCATGTTTCCCGTGTCCGGGGCCGAACAGTTAAAGACTTCGGCCGCAAGGCGCACCTTGCCCATCTCTTCGGCCAGATAGGCGTATTCCACCGTGGTCAGGCCCTGCCCGCGCGCGCTGTCCGTCAGCCAGAAATTCCACAGACCCTTTTCGCGCGCACTGGCCTTGAGGCTTTCCAGGATTTCCAGCTGGCGGGGAACATGGGCAAACCGGTCGCCCGTCGGATGCGTGCCCACAAGCGCGTGGAATTCATGGTCGAGCGGTTCGATCTCGGTCGAAATTATCTCTCGCACCGCGTCGCGCAGCGCGCGCGCGCGGTCTGTCAGGCCCAGGTCCATAGGTTTCTCCCTTTGCCGGTATTGAAGGGCATAGGGCAGGCCCTTGGCAAGCCCGCAGACAGCGCTTTACGCTGCGGGATCAGGCGCTTCCAGCGTCAGATCAGGTTTGGCAAGCGCCTTGAGATCATCGACCGTCAGCGGCTGCGACGGTTTGGCCAGACGATTGCGCACCACCCAATACAGGCGGTCCTGCGCGCGCGTGATTGCCACATAGGCCAGCCGTTTCCAGAGCGGTACGCCGGCCTCGGACCGGCCCGCGCGGAACGCGGCATACAAATCCGGCGCAAAGACCTGGACATTTTCCCACTGCGACCCTTGCGCCTTGTGGATCGTGACCGCCGCGCCGTGCAGGAACGTGGCCCCCATGCGTGCGGCAAAGGGGATAAAGGGCTCTTCTTCGTCAGGCTTTTCAATCTTGACGATAGAGGCGGCCGACACCTGCGGGTCTTCGGCCCCCATCACATGCAGCCGCGAAAATCCCGGCCTGCGACCAAGGCCCATATAGACAACCTGCGCGCCCTTGATCAGGCCGCGCGCTTCGAGATCGAGCCGCTTCTTGCGGTGCTTCATCGGCAATTCGATCCCGTCGCAGATCAGCGGCTCGCCTTCCAGCAGTTCATCCTCGGGCGCGCCATAGACGTTGCGAAAAGCCTGGATCAGACGGATGCGTGTCGCATTCCGCCAAACCAGCACGGGCGAGCGGGCCATGAGATCAACCTCGACCCGCTGAGCATAGACGACCCGGTCGTCACGTGCTGCCGCCTGTTCGACAAGGGTTTCAAAGGCCGGGAAATCCACCTGGGGATCGGCCAGCGCATGGGCCAGGTCCAGGATCGGGCTGTCGGCTTCTTGCCGGTGCACGCGGCTGAGCGTCATCTTCTGGCTGTCTTTCAACCGGTCGAACACCATCGCGCCCGACTGGTTTACGGGCGCCAGCTGCGCTGGATCGCCAAACAGCAGCAGCGTTGGGAAAATCTCGCGCAGGTCGTCGTATTGCTTGTCATCCAGCATCGAGCTTTCGTCGATGAACCCGACATCCAGCGGCTCTTCCCGGCGTTTCCAGCCCGTGATGAAATCGCTGCCCCGCAGCCCCGCAGCCGCCAAAGCCCCCGGCACCGAGGCGTTTTGCTGGTAAAACGCATAAGCCCGGTCCAGCGCGACATCGGTCAGGCCTTCGATCTCGGGTCGGTCGCCATTGCCCGCTATCCATTCGGCAATCCGTTCGTATTCCGGATCATAAACCGGGGTGTACAGGATGCGGTGAATGGTCGTTGCGGGCACGCCGCGCATCCGCAGGACGCTCGCCGCCTTGTTGGTCGGCGCCAGCACAGCCAGGGTTCGGCGGTCCTTGCGCCGCTTGCCTTCGTAGTCGCCGGACACCACGTCAACCCCTGCGCCTTGCAACGCCTTAACCAGTTCGGCCAGAAGCAGCGTTTTGCCCGATCCGGCCTTGCCCATCAGCCCCATGACCG
>JAHDCH010000106.1 GCA_020629995.1 Pseudaestuariivita sp.
TGCTGCGCGCCCTGCCCAAGGCGCCCGATCATGCCGAACCCCACCGCATCGGGTTCCGCCTGGCCAGCGGCCTGGCCAAGGCGGCAACCGGCTGAGGCCATTTGTCCGGGCGGGGGCGGCCGTATCTGTCCCGCGCCCCCGTGACACGCCCCGCGCGATGCCTTAGAAGCAGCGCAGGAACCGAAATTCTCACTGTGGAGACCCCGATGGCCGACGACAAACACAAGCACGGCGAAATGGACATCAGCGTTCAGGAAAAGACCTTTGAAGGTTTTGTGAAATGGTCGATGTGGGTTGCCGCCGTGTCGGTCGGCCTGATCATCTTTGCCGGCCTCGTGAACGGCTGATCCGATGGACCGCCGCGCCTTTCTGGTGATGCTGCCCGCCGCCGTTGCGGCCTGCAGCAGCGCACCCGTCGATGTGGCGGACCCGGCGGCGATCCAGGCCGCGGCCTACCGCCACAGCGGCCCGCCCGCCATCACGCTGTTCACCATGATCAACAACCGCTCTGGCAGCGGCGCGCATACGTCGATGATGATCAACACGCCGTCGCAGCGGGTGATCTTTGACCCCGCCGGGTCGGTGCGGCATCCGCTGATTACCGAAAACAACGATGTTCTGTATGGCGCCAGCCCGCGCATCGTGGATTTCTACGAACGTGCCCACGCGCGCGAAACCTACCATGTGGTGATCCACAAAAAGAACGTGCCCGCCGCCGTGGCCGAACAGGCGTTCCGCGCGGTCGTGTCCAACGGCCCGACCCCGTCGGCCTATTGCGCCAATCACACCTCGGCAATCCTGTCCCAGCTTCCGGGCTTTGAATCGATCCGCTCGACCTGGTTCCCGAAAAAGCTGATGGAGCAATTCCAGGCCCTGCCCGGCGTGACCGAACGCAAAGTGTTCGAGCGCGACGTCGACGACAAACAAGTCGCCATCGACGCGTTCAAGGGCTAGGTGGTCCATGGCCACCGCCACCGGCGAGGGGCTGTGGATCGCACCCAGCCCCGATGCGCCGGGCCTGACCCGCGCCGTCACCGGCCATGACCAGTCCGGCGCACCCGTCACACTGCCGGTTGTCGAAGAGCGTCCGCTCACCATCTATCTGAACGCGCAGGAAATTGTCACCGCCATGACCATCGGGGATTACCCCGAATATCTGGCGCTGGGCTATCTGCGCAATCAGGGCATGCTGTCGCCCGGCGACACGATCACCGGCACCGATTACGACGAAGAACTCGAAACCATCGTTGTCCGCACCGCGCACCAGACCGATTTCGAAGACAAGCTCAAGAAAAAGACCCGCACCTCGGGCTGCGCCGTCGGCACCGTCTTTGGCGACATGATGGAGGGGCTTTCGGGCCTGACCCTGCCCGATACACCCTTGCGCACCTCGGACCTCTACGCCCTGTCGCACAGCATCAACCGCATGCCCTCGCTCTACCTCTCGGCAGGCGCGATCCACGGCACCGTGCTTTGCGAAGGCCCGCACCCGCGCCTTTATATGGAGGACGTGGGCCGCCACAACGCGGTCGACAAGATCGCGGGCTACATGCTGCGCCACGACATCTCGCCTGATGGCATGACGCTTTATACCACCGGCCGCCTGACCTCTGAGATGGTGATCAAATGCGCTCTGATGGGCATCCCGTCGCTTGTCTCGCGCTCGGGCTTCACCGCCTGGGGGGTCGAGATCGCGCGGCAGGTCGGCCTGACCGTCGTGGGGCGCCTGCGCGGCCAGCGCTTTGTGTGCCTCTCGGGCGAAGAGCGCCTTGTGCGCGATGCCGATCTTGCCTCCGTGCCAGATGAGCCGCGCAAGCAGCGCCGCAAGGGCAGCCCATGATCTCGGTCACCTTCACCCCCGAGGGCGCGTCCGAAATGGCCGCCGCCCAGCAGGCGCAGGCCCGTATCGCCGCCGATGCACCCCGCGCCAGCCGCTGGCTGTCGGTTGCGGCCTGGACGGTGTTCTTTCTGATCGCGCTGGCGGTATTTCAGCTGATGGAAGGCGCGCAGCCGCCCTGGTGGTTCATCGCCTTTATCCTTCTGGGCGCGGTCGGCGGGGCAGGGGGCGTGTTTCTCTACCTGCGCCGGTTGCTGGCCGGGATGGTCGCCCGCATGGATGCCGCCGCCGCTCGGCTTGGCCCGACCACCTTCACCCTGACCGCGACCGAGGCTACGTTCACAAACGCGGGCACCGCCTTTGTCTTGCGCCCTGCCGGGGTGGATGACATCGACGAACTTGGCGACATGCTCGCCTTCATCGCTGGCAGTGTTGTCTATTGTGTCCCGCTTGCCGCGCTCGAAGAGGCCGGGGTGCTGGAAGAAGCGCGCGCCCTTGTCGTCGCATGGCCCCGCCCATGACCTACAGCCTCAGCTTCGACATCGATCCCGCGCTTTATGCCCGCGCCGTGACCACGCCGATCGACGGGACCCCGCGCACCGGCCCCCGCGTGGCCCTGCGCAACATGGCCGCCGCCGTGCTGTTTCCCGCGTCTCTGGTCTGCCTTGCTCTCGCGTTTTTCAACCGCGATGCGATCCTGCCCGTGCTGGTGGGCGGCCTTTGGGGCGCGGCTTTGGTATTGGGCGCTTGGTGGTGGCGGCACCGCACCCTTTTGCGCCACCACAGCCAGTATAACGACACCGGCGGCCGCCAGACGCTGGAAATCAACGCCGACGCCATCACCGCAGGCCGCCCGCATATCACCAGCCAGATCGGCTGGCCTTTCGTGCGCGCGATCCGCCAGATCGACGGCGCAACCCTGATCGAGCTGCCCACCGCGCGGCTCATCGTCCCCGATGCGGCCTTGCCTTCGGGCACGGCAGCCGAGGCGTTCGCCGCTGACCTCACCCGCTGGATGGAGGCCGCCACATGAGCGATCCGATCACCCTGACCTACACCGCCAGCACCGCCCTGACCCGGGCCGGAATGGCCGCCTGCTGGCGTCACCTTGCGCAGCCCACAGGGCGGCTGGTGTCCATTCTTGTCAGCCTTTTGGTGGCTGTGGCGCTGGTTGGTCTGTCCCATGTGCTGACGCGGGCTTTGGGGTTTCCACCCGGCGGGTATGTTCTGGTCCTCGCCGGAACGCTGCTGGGCTATTTGGGTGCGACCTTTCTGATCTTTCGCCAGCAACGCCGTATCGCCGCTTCGGCCACGGCCCGCGCTCAGACCGATGGCCCCACCACAGCCACCCTCGGCCCCGATGGCGCCCGGTTCGACACCGCGAACGTCCAACGCTTCTACCGCTGGGCCGCCATCGACGGCACCTTCACCATGCAAGGGGGGCTGGGCCTGCGCACCGGCGGCATCTTCTATCCGATCCCCACCTCGGCCCTTCCGGACGGGCTGACGCGCGAGGCCCTCATCGCCCAAATCGACGCATGGCGCGGCGCGTGACACCCCTCGGCGTGATCCTCGCAGGCGGCCTTGCGACGCGTATGGGCGGCGGTGACAAGGGCCTCCTGACCCTCGGCGATGCTCCGATCCTGTCCCACGTCATCTCGCGCCTGTCTCCTCAGGTCTCGGCCATCGCTCTGAACGCGAATGGTGATCCCGCCCGTCTTGCCCGGTTCGGCCTGCCCGTGATCCCCGACAGCCTGCCCGGCCATCCCGGCCCGCTTGCGGGCGTCCTCGCCGGGCTCGACTGGGCGGCGGGGCAGGGGGGCACCCATATCGTGACCGCCGCCGCCGACACGCCGTTCTTTCCCGACGACCTGACCGCCCGCCTGACCGCTGCGCATCCCGACCTCGCGCTCGCCGCCTCGCCCTCGGGCCGCCAGCCCACCTTTGGCCTCTGGCCCGTGGTCCTGCGCGATGACCTGCGCGCGGCTTTGCAAGGCGGCCTGCGCAAGGTCGTCCTCTGGACCCGCGCCCACAACGCCGGCACCGCCGAATTTCCCTCGGATGATGCCTTCTTCAACGTCAACACGCCCGCTGATCTCGCCACCGCCCGTGCCATGCAGGCAGCCGTTTCCTCTGCCCCCGATCTGCCCTAGAACAGGGCCATGAAGATCTGGGGCATCACCGGCTGGAAGAATTCCGGCAAGACCGGCCTGGTCGAGCGGCTGGTGGCCGAGTTCACCGCCGACGGCCTGACCGTTTCGACGATCAAGCATGCGCACCATTCGTTCGACGTCGATCACCCGGGGCGGGACAGCTATCGCCACCGCGATGCGGGCGCGTCCGAGGTCATCCTGTCGTCGCGCAACCGCATCGCCCAGATGACCGAGCTGCGCGGCGATGATGAACCTTCGGTGACCGACCTGATCGCCCGCCTGCGGCCCTGTGACCTCGTGCTGATCGAAGGTTACAAATCCGCCAGCCACCCCAAGATCGAAGCGCACCGCGCCGCCACCGGCCAGCCTCTGATCGCGCCCTCCGATCCCACGATCCGCGCCGTCGCCACCGACAGCGCGCCGGACGCGCCAGTGCCCCTCCTGCCGCTTGATGACACCGCTGCCATCGCCGCCTATATCCGGGCCGAGCTGGGCTTGTGACCTGGGACCGCTTTCTCATGGTCGACTGGTCGGGCGGCAATGACACCGGCCCGCGCCCCCGCGCCGATGCGATCTGGATCGGTGATGGCTCTGCGCCCACCTACCTGCGCAGCCGCGCTCTGGCCGAAGAGCACCTGACAGCCGAGATCGACGCCGCCCTCACCTCGGGCACCCGCCTGATGATCGGCTTTGACTTTCCCTTCGGCTATCCTTCGGGCTTTGCTTCGGCCCTGACCGGCCAGGCGGACCCTTTCTCGGTCTGGGCGTGGCTCGCCGACCGCATCACCGATACCCCTCGTGCCAACAACCGCTTCGACGTCGCCGCCTCGATCAACGCCTTGTTCCCCGGCTCCGGCCCGTTCTGGGGCAACGGTCTCAAGCGTGACATCCCCGGTCTTCCGCGCACCAAGGCCGGCTATTCCAACCCGTTCCCCGACCGCCGCGCCGCCGAGGCGCGTGCCAAAGGCGCCTTCACCCTCTGGCAACTCTCCGGCGCGGGCTCTGTCGGCTCCCAGGCGCTGATGGGCCTGCCGGTCCTGCACCGCCTTCGCGCGCGCTTTCCCGGCCAGATCTCTGTCTGGCCGTTCGAGCCTCTGGACCGCCCCGTCGCCTTTGTCGAAATCTGGCCTTCGCTGATGGCAGATGCGGTGCGCCGCGCTCTGGCCGTGGACGGCGGCATCAAGGACGCTGTTCAGGTCACCATTCTGGCGCGGGCCTTGTCTTCGCTCGCCCCTGCGGCCCTCGACCGGATGCTCGATGTCTCCGCCCCCGAAGAAGGGTGGATCCTCGGCCTTGGCCACGAGGCTGCTCTGGCCGAGGCTGCGCGCCCTTCGGCGCCGCGCCTGTCCAACGATTGCTTTGCCCTGCCTCCGGGGGTTGACTGGCTCCCCGTGGCCGATGCGCTGGCGCATCTCGAAAACGCTCTGCGCCCCGTGACCTTGGCTGAAACCGTGCCTCTGGCCTTGGCCGCCGGCCGGATCCTCGCGCAGCCGGTTTCGGCCTTGCGGGCACACCCCCCCACCGCCAACAGCGCTGTCGATGGATACGGGTTCGCTGGCCCTGCGCCCGACGGGCCCCAGCGCCTTTCGCTCCTCCCGGGCCGCTCTGCCGCCGGCGCGCCGTTCTCTGGCCCGGTTCCCCCGGGTCACGCCCTGCGCATCCTCACCGGCGCGGCCCTGCCGCCCGGCGTCGACACCGTCGTTCTTGACGAAGACACCACCCGCGCCTCGGGCGAGATCGCCTTCAACGGCCCGCTCAAACGTGGTGCCAACGCGCGTGCCGCGGGCGAAGACAGCCAGCCCGGCGCGCCCCTCCTGCTTCAGGGCCATTGCCTCACCGCCCCCGATCTGGCGCTTCTCGCCTCCACCGGCCATGCTTCGGTCTCGGCCCACCGTCCCTTGCGGGTCGCTGTGCTGTCGACCGGGGATGAGCTGTCTGATCCCGTGCCAGAGGCCGCGCCGCATGTCACCTTCGACGCCAACCGCCCCATGCTGTCCGCCTTGCTGCGCGGCTGGGGGATGGAGGTGATCGATCTCGGCCGCGCCCCCGACGACCGCTCTGCCATAACCTCCGCCTTCACCCGCGCATCGCACGAAGCCGACGCCCTCATCACCTCCGGCGGCGCCTCCGCCGGGGACGAAGACCATGTCTCCGCCCTCATGCGTGATACCGGCAGGCTCCACCACTGGCGCATCGCTCTCAAACCGGGGCGCCCCCTCGCTTTGGGCCAATGGGAGGGGATCCCGGTCTTCGGCCTCCCCGGCAATCCCGTTGCCGCCCTCGTTTGCGCTCTGATCTTCGCGCGGCCCGCACTCTTCCGCCTGTCGGGCGCGCCCTGGGCCGAGCCTGCGCGCCTCACGCTCCCCGCCGCCTTCACCAAATCCAAAAAGCCGGGCCGCTCCGAATACCTCCGGGCCCGCCTCACAGATGGTGCCGTCTCCGTCTTCCCCTCCGAAGGCTCCGGCCGCATCTCCAGCCTCTCCTGGGCCACCGGCCTCGTCGAACTCCCTCACTCGGCGGCCACCATCACCCCGGGCACACCCGTCACCTACCTGCCGTTCAGTGACCTCTTCTCCCCGCCCGGTCCGTCTTCTTCTGGCTGAAAATATCCCCGCCGGAGGCTCCCTCCGCCACAGACAGCGCCCCCGCCCGGCACATCCTCCGCCGGGCTGCCACGCGCGCCAAACACACCAGCGCGCCGTCAGGCGCTCAATCTACTTCAGGAAAACGTGCCCGAGACCCGGCCGATCAGCATAAAGGCGCGGGCCGTGCGGGTTTCCGACAGGGCCGAGATTTCGGCATCCGTCGCGCCTTCGGCAAAGCGGGTCACGTTGCGGTCGAACATGCGCAGGAAATGGTGCGCCGCGTCGCGAAAGATCGGGTCCTGTTTCATCCGGCCCGCCGTCAGCGCCAGCGATGACCGGTCCCTCACGCCTCCCAGCGCCGCAATCGGGCGGCCCCTCTCTCCGGCTGCGAATTTGCGCCAGATGTCGGGATGCGCCATGTCGGGGCGCAGATCGTCCATGTAGATGCCGTCCTGGCTCATCAGCGTCAGGATGTCCTGCGCCGCCTGTACCAGCCGCGACACTTCGCGGTGCTTCAGCGCGCGGCGCAATGCGGCAAAGCCTCGCTCGTCCTCGACCGTCTCGGGGAAATGCAGCGCCCGGATGAAATCCTCTCGCGGCAGGGGCGGTTCGATCTCTTCGGCAGGGGTGCCCAGCTCCAGCGGCACCTGACCCTCGGGCGTGGCCTCGGCCCGGGCTTCTGCGGTTTTGACAACCGTTTGCCCGCCCCCGGCTTCGTCCCGCCTCGTGGCAAAGGTGGCCACCGCGCTTTGTGTCTTGCGCTGGGCTGCGGCGATTTCGTCCAGCTTGCGGGCCACGCTGGCCCCGCCGCCCATGCTGGTTGTCTGCACATTGGCCAGGTAGGTCTGCCGCATCGCGTCAATCGCGGTCTGCAGGCGGGCGCTCTCTTCGCGCATCGTTCGGCTGGCCTTGGCGGCCAGCGCCGCGACCCAGATCATGGCCACCGGCATGAAGATCGCCAGCATCACCATCACAAAGCCAAGGCCACCCGTTTCGTCCATCGCCACCGGCGGCCTCAGCAGCACGAAATAGGCCGCCGCTCCGATCAGCCACAGCACGCTGAGGATCACGGCCACGATTTCGATCCCCGTCACCTGACCCCTCTTGGCCCGGTCATAGATGCCGGGCGGGGTCGGCTTTGAGGCAGGCGCGCCCGCCTCTGGGTTGGGTGTGGCACTTTGCGTGTCGGACATCTGCGCGACCATTCCTCACTGAACCCGGGCGCCAGCGCGCCCTCACGCGTCAGATATACGTGATTTTCAGCACTTCATAGGCCTTCTGGCCTCCGGGCGTGCGGACTTCGACGCTGTCGCCCTCTTCCTTGCCGATCAGGGCCCTCGCAATCGGCGATTTCACGTTCAACAGGCCCTTTTCGATGTCGGCCTCGTGCTCGCCCACGATCTGCCAGGTCTTTTCCTCGTCCGTGTCCTCGTCCACCACGGTGACCGTGGCCCCGAACTTGATCGACCCTGACAGGCCGGCCGGATCAATCACCTCGGCCAGACCCAGAACGCCTTCCAGCTCCTTGATGCGGCCCTCGATGAACCCCTGCTTTTCCCGCGCCGAATGATACTCGGCGTTTTCCTTCAGGTCGCCCAGCTCGCGCGCCTCGGCAATCGCCTCGATGATCGCGGGACGCTCGACGCTTTTCAGCTGCTTCAATTCTTTCTCAAGCGCGGTGGCACCCGCGCGGGTCATCGGTATCTTGTCCATGGAGAAGCTCCTGCCG
>JAHDCH010000107.1:0-6413 GCA_020629995.1 Pseudaestuariivita sp.
GTCTGGCGCGGCGCGCTCTACGGGCTGATCGTGTCCGGCCTGGCTGCGGTGCTGCTGGTGTTCAGCGCTGTGCTGGCCTGGCGGCGCTGGCCCCGCTAGCCCATTGCGTCGTCACGCGGCGCGCCGTACACCACCCCCATGTTGAAAACCCGCATCATCCCCTGCCTTGATGTCGCCGAAGGCCGCGTCGTCAAAGGCGTGAACTTTGTCGATCTGGTGGATGCCGGCGACCCGGTCGATGCCGCGCGCGCCTATGATGCCGCCGGCGCGGACGAGCTGTGCTTCCTCGACATCACCGCCACCCATGAAAACCGCGCCACGATGTTCGACGTGGTCCGCCGCACGGCCGAGGAATGCTACATCCCGCTCACCGTGGGCGGCGGCGTCCGCTCGGCCGAGGATGTGCGTGCCCTTTTGCTGTCGGGCGCGGACAAGGTCTCGATCAATTCCGCCGCCGTGCGCGACCCCGATGTGGTTGCCCGCGCCGCCGACCAGTTCGGCTCGCAATGCATCGTGGTGGCCATCGACGCCAAGACGGTCGAACCCGGCCGGTGGGAGATCTTCACCCATGGCGGGCGCAAGCCCACTGGCATCGACGCTGTTGAATTCGCCCGCACCGTGGCCACCAAAGGCGCGGGCGAGATCCTGCTGACCTCGATGGACCGCGACGGCACCCGCGACGGCTTCAACCTGCCGCTGACCCGCGCCGTCTCGGATGCCGTCGAGGTGCCGGTGATCGCCTCGGGCGGTGTCGGCACGCTCGATCACCTGGTCGAAGGCGTGACCCAGGGCGGCGCCTCTGCGGTCCTTGCCGCGTCGATCTTCCACTTCGGCACCTATACCATCGCCGAGGCCAAGGCGCATATGGCCGCCGCCGGCCTGCCCGTGAGGCTGGCCGCATGAGCATCCTGCACGAGCTTGACGCCACCATCGCCGCCCGCCTCGGCGCCGACCCGGACAGCAGCTGGACGGCCAAGCTGCTCTCCAAGGGCCCCGAAAAATGCGCCGAAAAGTTCGGCGAAGAGGCAATCGAAGCGATCATCGAGGCGGTCAGAAACGACCCCGCCGCCCTCACCTCCGAGGCGGCGGATGTCCTCTACCACCTGCTTGTGATGCTCCGCGCCCGCGGCGTCTCCCTCTCGGATGTCGAGGCCGAGCTTGCCCGCCGCTCCGGCACCTCCGGCCTCACCGAAAAGGCCGCCCGCCCCAAATAGCGCGGGGCCCTTCTTCTTCTGGCCATAAATATCCCGGGGGTGTGGGGGCTGGCCCCCACTCCGCCGCGTGCACCCAGTGCCTAAGGCAGCTTCGAAGAAATTACGCCAGTATTGAACCCGCCCATGCGCAATTCGCCGAACAGGCGCTGGTATTCGATCTTGGGGCAGCGGTTCTGGATCACGTCGATGCCGCGCGCCTCGGCCTTGGCGGCGGCGGCTGCGTGTTCGACCCCGATCTGCATCCATACGGTCTGCAATTTGGGGCACACGTCCAGCGCCTCGTCCACCACGGCGGGCACATGTTCGGACCGGCGAAAGATGTCCACCATGTCGACCTCGGCGCCGATCTCGGCCAGCGATCCGGCGACCACCTCGCCAAAGAACGGCTTGCCCGCATGGCCCGGATTGACCGGCAGCACGCGGTAGCCTTTCAGCGACAGGTAGCGCGCCACGTAATACGACGGGCGCACCGGGTTCATCGACGCGCCGACGATCGCGATGCAGCGCGTGCGTTTCAGGATGGCTTTGATCTCGGCGTCACTCTGGCTCATCCCCCTGCCCTAGCGCAAAAAAACGCCCGGGGCGAGGCCCGGGCGCATCAGGTACGGAACGAGGGACAGTAGGTCAGGTGCGGGGGTTCCGGCCCCGCGTGACAAAGATGCAGATATGCACCATTGCGCCGAAAAGAAGAGCGTTCACCGGGATGTGAACGGGCGCGTGCGCCGCACGGGCAGCACCGGGCGCAACAGCGCCATCAGGCTGGTGCCGCTGGCCAGGGGCGGGACGCTGTCGTGCAGGCGCTCGGACGGGTCGAGGCAGGCGCGCCGCGCCCCCCGCAGCATGAAAATGCGCCCCAGCCCGCGCCAGGTGCCCACGGCGGGCGCGGCGGCGTCGGTGGGAAAGCGGCGCGCCCAGCCGGCAGGCAGCGGCAAGCCCTGCGCTTCGGCCCGGGACAGCATCCATGTCAGCGGAATGTTCGACAGGCCGCGCGCGGGCGCATACCCGCCCAGCTGGCCGCCCACATCGCCGTGGCTGCCGCGGAACCAGACCTGATCGACGCGCCCCTCGCCCGGAGGCGTCGTCCACAGCACGGGCGTATAGGCCGAGCGCGTCTCGTCCAGAGCCAGCGCGTGACACCCCAGGCGCACATGGTCGCCCAGATGGGTGGAATGGAAAGCGTGGCGCGCCTCGGTCAGGTGCCACAGGACAGGCAGGCGCAGGCCCAGAGCCTTGACCGTGTCATAGACGCCGATCATCTCGATCGGCAGGTCGCGCTGGCAATAGGCCTCGGCGAACATCTGGCCACGCGTTCCATGCGGGTCGCATTCATAAAAATTGTAGAGCGTGCGCACGTTGTCGCGCGTGGCCCGGGAGGGGCGCAACAGCCCCAGCCGGTCGATCATCCCGGCCAGAGACCGCACCGCATAGGCTCCACGAGAATAGCCCATCAGATAGATCCGGTCCCCCGGGCGCCAGGTCTGAGCCAGCCAGCGGTACGCGCGGCGGATCTGGCGGTTCATGCCCCGGCCCATGGCCACGTCGCGCAAGCTGCGCCAGCTTTGCCACTGGATGCCCGGTTCGTAATACAGCTGAACGTCGTCGCCCATCTCTTGCAGCAGGCGGTAGGTCAGGCCGATGTTTGTCTCGCACCCCGGAGACAGGGACGACATCGTCCCGTCCAGAAGGATCACGAGGCTGCGCGGTTCGGGGCGCGCGGGGCGCGCGGGGGCGCTTCGGCGGCGGCGCCACCGAAGCACGTTAAAGACCCTATTCAGCCGCGAGCGCGTGAGCATCCTTCAACATTTCCCATACCCGGTGGGGCGTGAACGGCATGTCGGCCTGCCGTACCCCCTGGGGCCAAAGAGCGTCGTGCACGGCATTGGCAGTTGCCGCCATCGACCCGACTGTTCCGGCCTCGCCGCATCCTTTCATGCCCATCACGTTGGCCGTAGACGGCACAGGCTCGGTCCCGAACGCTATCATGGGGATATGATCGGCCCTCGGCATGGCGTAATCCATGAAACTTGCCGTGAGCAGCTGCCCTTCGTCATCAAAGACGACATGTTCGGTCAGCGCCTGTCCAATGCCCTGAACCACACCCCCATGTACCTGACCTTCAACCAAGAGAGGGTTAATCAGGTTCCCGAAATCATCAACGACCGTGTATTTACAAAGGGTTACCACCCCGGTCGCGGGGTCCACCTCGACCTCGGCCACATGCGCGCCATTGGGGAAGGACCGGGCGTCCAGCTTGGTGCGGGCCGAGTGATCCAGCAGGTCGTCGCGCCCTGCCTCGCGTGCCTTTTCGGCCACATCAAGCATGGTCAGAACCACGTTCGACCCTTCGGCCCGGAAGGTTTCGTGATCGAATGTAACATTTGCCGCATCCACCCCGGCCAGTTCGGCCACAAAGGGGGTGAACGCCGTCACAATTGCATCGACAGCGCCCAGGGTCGCGGTGTTCTGGGTGGTGACCGAGCGCGACCCGCCGGTGCCGCCGCCCCGGGCAATCTTGTCGCTATCCCCCTGAACAATCTTGATTTTCTCAGGGGGAATGCCGGTCTGATCGCTGAGGAACATGGTATAGACCGTCTCGTGCCCCTGCCCGTTCGACTGTGTGCCCACATAGAGGTAGGCACAGCCGTCCTCGGCAAATTCCACGCGCGCGGTTTCGGCCGGGTCGCCCAGGATCGATTCGATGTAATAGCACAGGCCCAGCCCGCGCAGCTTGCCCTGCGCCTCGGACGCGGCACGGCGCGCGGCAAAGCCATCGCGGTCAGCCAGACGTTCGACCGAGGCCAGAACGCGGTGAAAGTCGCCGACATCATAGGTTTCGCCCACAACGGTGTCATAGGGGAAGGCATCGCCGGGAATGAAGTTGCGGCGGCGCAGGTCCCAGCCATCCACGCCCAGTTCGCGCGCGGCCTGATCCATGGCGCGTTCCAGCAGGTAGATCGCCTCGGGGCGGCCAGCGCCGCGATAGGCGTCGACCTGGGTGGTGTTGGTATAGACGCCTTCCACATGCAGCCATGCGGTCTGGATGTCGTAGACGCCGGTCAGCACCTTCGAGAACAGCTCGGTCTGGATCGGCTGGGCGTATTGCGAATTGTAGGCGCCAAGGTTGCAGATCGTGTGCACGCGGTAGGCGGTGATCTTGTGCGAGGCGTCAAAGGCCAGTTCGGCCACATGGGTCAGATCGCGCCCGGCATTGTCGCTCAGCATGCCTTCGGAGCGGTCGGACATCCAGCGCACGGGGCGGCCCAGCGCCCGCGCGGCAAAGGCAACCAGAGCGTTTTCAGGGTGCTCCATCGCCTTCATGCCAAAGCCGCCGCCTACGTCGGGATTGGTCACGCGGACGTTGTCGGGATCAAGGTCGAACTTGGCGGCCAGCTTGGCCTTGGTGCCCCAGACCCCCTGCCCGTTCACGCACAGGTGCAGGCGGGTGCCGTCCCATTCGGCCCAACAGCCGCGCCCTTCCATCGCGTTGACGATGACGCGGTTGTCAAAGACATCCATCCGCACCACATGGGCCGCCGCCTGCATCGCCGCCTCGGTCGCCGCCTCATCGCCCATGCCCCAGTCAAAGGCACGGTTGCCCGGCGCCTCGGGGTGGATGGTGGGCCCGTCGAAATCGAGGCCGAGATGCACGGGCAGCTCGTCATAGTCGAACATGATCAGCTCGGCCGCGTCGCGGGCCTGCGCGTGGGTTTCGGCGACGATCAGCGCAACCGGCTCGCCCACACAGCGCACGCGACCCTGAGCCAGCTCGGGGCGCAGCGGGGCCGCGCCGGACGAGCCGTCGCGGTTGGTGACCGTGGTGCCCGCCATGCCAAGGGGAAAGCCCGCGGCCACAAGGTCGGCGGCGGTGGCGACCAGCGCCACGCCGTCAGCCGCGCGCGCATCGGCCACGTCCAGCTCGGTGATCTCGGCATGGGCGACGGGCGCGCGGAACAGGAACGCATGCAGCGCGCCTGCAGGCGCGATGTCATCCACATAGCGGCCCGTTCCGGTCAGAAAGCGGCTGTCTTCGATCCGGGTGACGGGTTGCGATTTGCCGAACTTTTCCATGGGAGCCTCCGAGCCATTGGGACAGGGCGGAGACTAGCGGCGCGCGCGGCAGTGTCCAGTGGATGCCGCAATCGGGCCATCGTGTCGCGGGCGGGCAAGAATGCGCCCCTGTCCCGGGGCGACGCTACGCGGAGGGAGGAGATTGCCATGCCACTGGATCTGACAAACGGTAAGCTGACCGAGGCCCAAACCGCCGCCTACTGGCGCGACGGGTTCCTGCATCCGATCCGCGTGATGGACCCCGACCGCGCCGCCGCGCTGCGCGCCACGTTCGAAGCGGTCGAGCGCGACTGGCTGGATGCGGGCCTGCCAAAGCCGCTGGCGACCTACAAACGTCTCAATGCCCACGTGGTCATGGAAAAGGCAGCCGAGCTGGCCACCGATCCGGCGGTGCTGGACGTGGTCGAAGGCGTGCTGGGCCCGGACATCCAGGTCTATTCGGCCGAGTTCTTTATCAAGGAGCCGAAAACCCAGCACATCGTGTCGATGCACCAGGATCTGACCTATTGGGGGCTGGGCGCGATTGACGGGCTGGTGACGGCGTGGATCGCGCTGAGCCCGGCGACGCGGGCCTCGGGCTGCATGGACTTTGTGGCGGGCAGCCACAAGAACGCGATCCTCGAACACCGCGACACCTATGCCGAGAACAACCTGCTGAGCCGAGGTCAGGAGGTCGCCGTGGACGTCGCGCCCGAGGATTGCGAAGCCATCGAGCTGCAGCCCGGAGAGATGAGCCTGCACCACGGGCTGACGATCCACGGCTCGGGGCCCAATACGTCAGGCGACCGGCGCATCGGCTTTGTCGTACGGTACGTGCAGCCGGGCATGAAGCCGCAGGGCGGATGGGATTACGCGATGACGGCGCGCGGTCAGGCAAACCCGGACAATTATCGGGCGGTCCCGGCACCTGCGGCGGATTTCACCCCCGAGGCCATAGCGCTGCACGAAGAAATCCGGCAACATCAGGCCAAGGTGATGATGGCCGGGGCCAAGGGGGCGTCGGCGCAAGGCATGTACGACTGAGGGCCGCAAATGGCGCTAAAGGATCACTACGGCAACCGGCTGAGCACCGCGTCGACAGGGGCGCGGGACGCCTATGACAGGGCCGTGGCGCTGCATCTGGGCGGGATC
>JAHDCH010000107.1:6513-8245 GCA_020629995.1 Pseudaestuariivita sp.
GAGGCGCATGTCAGGGAACATCCGCGCGACGCGGTGATCGCGCAGCTGTGCACCAATGTCTTTGGCCTCATCGGATTTTCGGGATGCGCGGGACGCGAGGCGGACCTGTTGGCCTATACCTCGGCGTTGATGCCCGCCTACGAGGGCGATTGGTGGATGATGTCGATGCACGCGCTGTCGCTGTGCGAGACGGGCCATACCGCCGCCTCGCTGGACCTGATGGAGCAGAGCCTCGGGATCAACCCGGCCAATGCCAACGGCGCGCATTTCAAGGCCCATGCCCTTTACGAGACCGGAGAGACCGAGGCGGGCCGCACCTATCTGGACGCATGGCTGCCGGGGTATGACGCGCGGTCGGTGCTGCACGGGCACATCACATGGCACGCGGCGCTTTGGGCGCTGCAGGCGGGCGACATCGACGCGATGTGGGCCTGGGTCGACGGAGGCATTGCGCCGGGCGCGTCGCACAGCCTGCCGATCAACGTGCTGACCGACGGGGCGGCGATCCTGTACCGGGCCGAGCTGGCCGGTGTGGAGGTCGCGCCCGAGCGCTGGCGAGAGATGTCGGATTATGCCGCCACGCGGTTCGCCGCGCCGGGCCAGAGCTTTGCCGACATGCACGCCGCGCTGGCCCACGCGATGGCGGGGGACGGCGACAGGCTGGCGCGGCTGGCCGAGGCCGAGGCAGGCTTTGCCGCTGACCTCGTGCGCCCGGTCGCCCGGGCCTGGGGTCTGATCGCGCGGCAGGAGTGGCAGGCGGCGCTGGAGGCGCTGACGCCGGTGATGGCGGGCACCGACCGGATCGGCGGCAGCCTGGCCCAGCGCGACCTGCTGGAGCTGACCTGGGCCAATATCCTGATGAAACTGGGCCGCGCGGGCGAGGCACGCCGCGCCCTGGCCACCCGCAGGCCGGTTCTGGCCAAAGCCCCGCCGCTGGCGGGCAACACGACAGAGGACGCATGATGGACCGCGTGAAATTCACCCAGATGAAAGACGGCGACAAGGCTGATTACGACCTGCTGCACCCGCTGGAGGTCGAATATGCGAGCGGCACGGCGGACCGGCTGATCAAGGCGCTGGTGGGTCTGGACGAAAGCCTGTCGGGCTATCAGGTCACGCGGCTGGGCCATTCGCTGCAATCGGCGACACGGGCCGAGAGGGACGGCGCCGACACCGACTGGATCGTGGCGGCCCTGCTGCACGACATCGGCGACATCTTTGCCCCCTACAATCACGACGAATACGCGGCGGCGATCCTCAAGCCCTTCGTGCGCGAGCAATGCACCTGGGTCGTGGAAAAGCACGGCGATTTCCAGATGATCTATTACGGGCACCACGTGGGCGGGAACCAGCACAAGCGCGAGGCCTACCGCGGCCACGCCTATTTCGACGATTGCGCCGAGTTCTGCGAGCGCTGGGATCAAGCCTCGTTCGACCCGGGCTACGACACCTTGCCGATGGCGCATTTCGAGGCCCGGGTGCACGAGGTTTTTGCCCGCACGCCCTATGACCCGGAGGTGATCCGCCCCGGCGCGCGCGAGCCGTTGGTTCGGCCGTAACGGGTGAGCGGGTCCCAACCCTTGCAATTTTAACGAAAGTCGCGCAGGCTGTGCTCCTTTTTTGAAAAGGAGTTTTTTGATGTCAGATGATTTCAATATTTTCCCGCTGGCGGTGTCGTCGCGCGATGCGGATGGGTTCACATTCGAACTGCGCCGCCCCGATATTCCGCCGC
>JAHDCH010000108.1 GCA_020629995.1 Pseudaestuariivita sp.
CGCGCAGCGCGGTGTCGAATGTCTTTTCCACGCCCGCGATGCCCAGCACCTCGGCCGCGTGCACGCCTTCCTTGCCGAACTGGGCGCCGCCCAGAACATGCGCGGCCAGCCGTCCGTTGGGGTAAAGGCGCATCTCGCGCGGGCCGAACAGCAAGCCCGGCTCGCCCAGGTCGTGCACGGCCTGCTTTTGCTCGGGGCTGATCTTTTTCTTGACCCAGACGAACTTGCGTTTGCCCAGGAAATCCTTTTCCAGACGCTCGCGGTCAAGATCGGGGAAAATGGTCAGCAGCCCGTCGATGGCGCTGGCCGCATCCACCATCTGCTGGGGATGCGCATAAAGCGAATGGGTGTCCATGTTGGTCGCCAGAAGGCGGCCGTGGCGGTCGACGATGTCAGCCCGCTGCGCGATGATCGAGGCCCCTGCCCCCTGCGCGCGCGGCTCGGTCGGCTCGGACGCCGACAGCGCGCCCATGCGCGCGCCAATCGCCATGAAGCCAAGCAGGAACAGCCCCGCCATGACGAGCAGGCGGCCTTCGGCGCGCACGCGCGCGGCATCGCGCATCTGTTCGTGCCGGATGCGGATGTTCTCGCGTTCGATCGCGTCGGGGTTCTGGCCCTTGCGGCGGGCGTCAAGAATGCGCGCCAGCGGGCGCAGGGGCGTGCGGATCATGGCTGTTGCCCCTCGGTGGGCGCGTTCATGGTCGAGATGTCGACCGGCGTGGTGATCGGCAGTTCAGGCGGTGCGGGATAGGTGACCTGATCGGTGCGGCCAAACTGATCGGGGCGCAGCGGCGCAAGCTGCAGGCGTTCATAGTTCAGATCCGCCAGATCGCGCAGCCGCGCCGGACGGTTCAGATAGGCCCATTCCGCCTTCAGCACACCCAGCCGCGCCCGGGTCGCGCCGATATCCCGTTGAAGTTTCTCGGTTTTCGCGATGGCTTCCTGGGTCGCGTAATTCTCGCGATAGGCCCAGAAGGCCAGAGCGATCACGATGCAGGCGGTGACGATATAAAGGAACGAACGCATCAGCGAGAGCCTTTCAACACGGGGAGGCCAACGGATTTGGGATCAATCCGGGCTGCGGGCGCATCGGTGCGCTGCGCCACGCGGAGCAATGCCGAGCGGGCGCGCGGGTTCTCGGCCAGCTCATCCTGCGACGGCTGGATCGCCTTGCGGGATTTGAGCGTGAAGGCGGGGGCGTCTTGCACCATTTCGGGCGCAAAGCGGTTGGCATTGCCCTTGGTGCCGGCACGCGACTGAAGAAAGCGTTTGACCATCCGGTCCTCGACCGAATGAAAGCTGACCACGGCAAGCCACCCGCCGGGTCTGAGCGACTTTTCGGCGGCCATAAGCCCCTGATACAGCTCATCATATTCGGCATTCACCGCGATCCGCAGCGCCTGAAAGCTGCGCGTTGCGGGGTGCGACTGGCCGGGTTTGGCGCGCGGCAGCTGGCCTTCGATCACCTCGGCCAGAGCGAGGGTCGAGGTCAGCGGCCCGGCGGCCTTGATCGCGCGGGCGATGCGGCGCGAGGCGCGCTCTTCACCATATATATAGAGTATGTCGGCCAGCTCGGCCTCGGTGCTGGCGTCAATCAGGTCGGCGGCGGTGGGGCCATCCTGGCTCATCCGCATGTCGAGCGGGCCGTCGCGCATGAAGGAAAAGCCGCGCTCGGCCCGGTCCAGCTGCATCGAGGACACGCCAAGGTCGAGCACCACGCCATCCACGCCCGACACATGCGCGTCCATGTTGGAAAACACGTCGGCCACCTGGGTGATGCGCGCGTCCGGCGCGGCAAGCTCGAACGCCAGCGGGTCGCGGTCAATGGCGGTGACGCGGGTCGCGCCCGCCTCAAGCAACGCGCGGGTATAACCGCCCGCGCCAAAGGTGCCGTCGACCCAATGGCCCGCAACAGGAGAGACCGCCGCGATCAGCGGACGGATCAGGACGGGAATGTGCGGAACGGGGACAGGGCGCACCGCCATCATGCGTCACTCCCCTGCCTGGTCGAGGAATTCCAGCGGGTCGAAGTCTTCGGGCAGCTCGTCGAGGTAATCCTCGGTCGCAGCCAGCTCTTCGGCCTCGTAGGTTTCGGGCTTCCAGATCTGGAACGTGTCGCCGGCGGCGATAAAGAACGCCTCACCCTCGAGACCGATCTTGGCGCGCAGCTTGGCGGGCAGCACAAGGCGGCCCGTTTCATCGACAGTGGTCGGAAATGACTGGCCGTGAAACAGGCGCTGGAGGATCTTGCGCTGTTTCGAGCCGCGGGGCATGGCCGCGATCTTGGCGTCCACCTCTTCGATGGCTTCGATCGTGTAGCAATCGAGATGCTTTTTGCGGTGATCGCCGTAGACAATAACAAGTTCGGGGTTGTCGCCGTCGCGCCAGTTGGGGTCGGAAGCTTCGAGCACACGGCGATAGGTGGCGGGAATCGACACCCGCCCCTTGCTGTCCACCTTGTGGTGGCTCTCGCCGCGGAACACTCTGCGCGTCACGCTTGCCCTCTCTTCCCCCGGTTTGCGATTGCGGGTCCCGGAATGGGAAACGGCGAGTAGAGCTGCTGCCACTGCCCTACTCGCCGCCCTCGTCCCGTCTCCGGGAGTGTCCAGCTGCGCGCGCCACCTGGGGGGATGTCTGCTCGCCCGCGCGCCGGATCCGTTGTGCGATGAAAGCGGGTGCCTGTATGAAACCTGCTTGTTTTTGTTTTTGTGTCTGGTCTGGGGTCTTTGTCGCCCCGGTCCGCCTTCATCACGGTTATAGGGATGACACGGGAACTTATGGGAAGCAACGGGTTTTGACCGATCACGAGCACATTATCTTGTCCACAAGGGGTGTGGATAACCACATATAGTGGAAGAAGTTGGCAAATTTGCCACATATTTGGGTATTATCCGCCAAACAGCAACAATATGTAGTTGCGTTCAAGCGGCGGAAAGATGTCCCACGATTTCCCAAAGAATCTGCGCAGACAGCCAATTTGATGCAAATTCAACACACGCAAGCGTGAACAGGTCGTGTCCTTAGGGTTATTTTCGCCCCCGCTTCGGCCGAATCCCGACGCAGCCCATGATTTCCCACGGCCCATCCCATCCATTCCCATAACAGGGCCCTGACACGCGCCAGAGGCACGTCAGGCGCGGACGGATGCTTAAAAAGGGTGCATCGAGCGCCGAAAAAGCGGGGCAGCCGGAATTTCCGCAAGGTCGGACCCATTGGGGAATGGTCAAACACGTCAGCATCACTTATGCATTTGCTGCATAGCGGCATTGTCGAAGCTGTTATTGTGCAGATGCAGAAATCGCCTAGGTTATGAGGCGAACGTAACAACACGATACGATGCAGAGGCAAAGCAAATGGCATATGTGACGCAATTCACCACGGCCCACGTCCGCGGCGAGAGCCGCATCATGGGCCTGATCGCAGACCTGCGTGATGCATGGGCACGCCACCGGGTGTACCGCAACACGCTGAACGAGCTTCAGGACCTGTCGGTCCGCGAGCTGGATGACCTGGGCCTGAACCGGTCCATGCTGAAGAGCGTCGCCCATGAGGCGGCCTACGGTTCGGCAAAATAAGAACACAGGGTTCAGGCATGCCCACCTCCTCCCGGGTGTGTCTGTAATCTCGCGGCGGCATCGACCTCCTCCCAGATGTCGCCGCCCTTTTATTCGGGCGACTGACGCCCATATCGGTTTCGAGGCGCCCTCTCCTCCTCCCTGGGCGCATCGAAAATCGCCCCGCACCTCTCCTCCCTTTGGTGCCGGGCACGCAGACACGGCGGCGTCCACCTCCTCCCGGGCGTCGCCGTTTTGCGTTTTTGGAAAGGGCGCATGGGGGGCCAGCCCCCCACGTTGAAAATTTGGAATTTTCAACGCTCCCCCCGCCATATTTATGAAGAGAAGAAGCTGAGGCCGGTCAGAACGGGATGTCGTCGGCGGGCATGATGAATTTGGCGACGACTTTCTTGTCGCCGGCCTTTTCGAAGGCGATGTCGAGCTTGTCGCCTTCGATGCCGGTGATGGTGCCATAGCCGAATTTCTGGTGGAACACGCGTTCACCCACGGTGTGCGACGAGGTGGCGGTCAGGTCGATCACCGAATTGCGCGATTCGGAAGGCTGGGAGACGGGGCGCGCGCTGGCGCGTTCCTTGAGGCGGCGCCAGCCGGGGGAGTTATAGACATCGGCGCGGCTGGCGGCCTCGTGCAGGTTGGATTGGGGGGCCGCAGCGCCATAACCGCCGCCATAAAGGCCCGGGGCGGTCAGAACATCCACATGTTCGGGCGGGATTTCATCGATGAACCGCGAGGGCAGAGCCGATTGCCATTGGCCAAAGACGCGGCGGTTGCCGACGAATGAGATCGTGCAGATCCGCTCGGCCCGGGTGATGCCGACATAAGCGAGGCGGCGTTCTTCCTCGAGGCCCTTGAGGCCGGATTCGTCCATCGAGCGTTGCGAGGGGAAGAGCCCGTCTTCCCACCCCGGAAGGAAGACGGCGGGAAATTCGAGCCCCTTGGCGGCGTGCAGCGTCATGATCGACACTTTCTCGCCCGCCTCTTCGGTGTTGTTGTCCATCACAAGCGCGACGTGTTCGAGGAACCCGGTGAGGTTTTCGAAGCTTTCAAGCGCCTTGACCAGTTCCTTGAGGTTTTCGAGCCGGCCCGGAGCCTCGGGCGTCTTGTCGTTTTGCCACATGGCGGTGTAGCCGCTCTCGTCGAGGATGATCTCGGCCAGTTCCATATGGGTCATGGTGGCGTCGCCCGCCATGCGGCCCCAGCGGGTGATCCCGTCGAGCAAAGCCTGAAGCTCTTTGGCGCCTTTGCCGCCCAGCCCCTTTTCATCCAGCAGGATCTGCGCGCCTTCGGTGAGGGACACGCCATGTTGGCGGGCGGTGTACTGGATTTTCTGCTGGGCCTTGTCGCCGAGACCGCGTTTGGGGGTGTTGACGATGCGTTCGAACGCCAGATCGTCATCGGGCGAGGTGACCACACGGAAGTAGGCCATGGCATCGCGGATCTCCATCCGCTCGTAAAACCGCGGGCCGCCGATGACACGATATGGCAGGCCGATGGTGAGGAACCGGTCCTCGAATGCGCGCATCTGGTGCGAGGCGCGGACAAGGATCGCCATCTGGTCGAGCGACATGGGATCCATGCCGCGGGTGCCGCGCTGCATCGATTCGATCTCTTCGCCGATCCAGCGCGCCTCTTCATCACCGTCCCAATGGCCGATCAGGCGGACCTTTTCGCCGCCTTCGGCCTCGGTCCAGAGTTCTTTGCCAAGGCGGCCCTTGTTGGCCGCGATGACGCCACCGGCGGCCGACAGGATATGCTGGGTCGAGCGGTAGTTCTGTTCGAGCCGGATGACGGCGGCGCCGGGGAAATCCTTTTCGAACCGCAGGATGTTGCCCACCTCGGCCCCGCGCCAGCCATAGATCGACTGGTCGTCATCGCCGACGCAGCAGATGTTGCGGTGCGCCTGGGCCAGAAGCCGCAGCCAAAGGTACTGGGCGACGTTTGTGTCCTGGTATTCGTCGACCAGGATATAGCGGAACCAGCGCTGGTATTGCTGGAGCACGTCGTCGTGGTTCTGGAATATCCACGTGCAGCAGAAGATCGCCGAAATCGGTGGCGTTCAGTTCCTTGAGGCGCTGCTGGTACTGGGCATAAAGCGCCGGGCCTTTGTGATCAAAGGCCGAGCCTTCGGAGGCGGGCAGGTTCTCGGGCGTCAGCGCGCGGTTTTTCCAGCCGTCGATGATCGAGGCCAGCTGGCGCGCGGGCCAGCGTTTGTCGTCGATATTGGCGGCCTGAAGCAGCTGTTTGATCAGGCGGATCTGGTCGTCGGTGTCGAGGATGGTGAAATTGGATTTCAGGCCCACCAGTTCGGCATGACGGCGCAAAAGCTTGACGCAGATGGCATGGAAGGTGCCCAGCCAGGGCATCCCCTCGACCGCCTGCCCCATCATCGCGCCCACACGGTCTTTCATCTCGCGCGCGGCCTTGTTGGTAAAGGTCACGGCGAGGATTTCGTTGGGACGCGCACGGCCCGTCTGCAACAGATGCGCGATGCGGGTGGTCAGGGCGCGGGTCTTGCCCGTGCCTGCCCCGGCCAGCATCAGCACAGGCCCCTCGATCTGTTCGACCGCGGCGCGCTGTTCGGGGTTCAGCCCGTCGAGATAGGGCGCGGCCCGCGCCGCCATCGCCTGCTGGCTGAGGGATGGGGCCGCCGCCGCCTCGAAGGCATCGTCTTCGTGAAAGCTGCTCATGACATATATATGTATCGCAGCACGGCGCGGATCAAAAGGGTTTGATCGCGTTTTGTTCTTGCCTCCTGCTGCACAGCGTTCAGTCAAGAATCCAGGCGCCTTTGAGGCGAATTAAAGCGCTTTTCTTCAGCCTTTGTTCAGCAGAATCAATCCAGAACCAAGTTACTTGTGAAATAGGAGGATCATATGTTCCAGGCATCTGACATCGATGCGTTGAAAAGTGAGATCGACAGTTTCAAAGTACCGGTCTTTGTGGCTGAGCGTGCGACCCCGTCAGAGGAATTCCGGATTCTGGCACTGAACGAAACGCATGAAGCCGCCACCGGGATGCGCAACACCGATCATGCCTTGTTGCGAATTTCGGAAATTCTGCCGCCGGACCAGGCCCGCCATGTCAATTCCAGATACGCGCAGGCGATCCAGATGAGCGCGCCGTTTCAATACCGAGAAGAGCTGACAATGCCCGACGGGTTGATGACCTGGGACACGACGGTGCGCCCGGTCAGGATGGACAGCGGAGCAGAGCGCGTGCTGGGTCACGCCATCTGCGTCAGGACATTGCGCACCGATACGGCTGACCTGCTGGCGTTTGAAGACGTGAGGTATTTCTCGGCCGAAGCGGCGTTCCAGCTGTCCAAGGTGACCGAGATGTTCGAAGCGATGGAGGCAGGCCGCGCCGATCTGAATGACCTGCGCGCATCCGTGGGGTTTCTGGCAGGCATCTGCCGGTCGGTCGACAGCACCCTGTCCGAAGTCCGCGCCCGGGCCGAAGCCCGGATCAACAGCGCAAAGACGGTCGAGGGCAGCCCCCTTGTGGCGCTGAATGCTGACGCGCCGCAATCCTTTCGCGACACCGCGAAAAGGCTGGTCGAGATGGTGCACACGCATCAGCGCGAAACCAGTTCGGCTGCCTGACGGTTGCAGCCCGGCGCGAGGGACGCGCGCCGCCCAACCACTGCCCCTCGATCCAAACACAGAAATGTCTGGCCCTGCGAGATCCGCAAGAGGCGTCCGGCACGCAAAAGTGACGCCGCGTCACAAAATGCGGGTAATTCCCCGCCCCGAACGCGGACCATACCCATTTTCCCGCATTTACCCTGACGCTCACCTTGCTTAAAGCGTGTCGCCAGAAACTGAGACTCTTTCCCGGTCGGGCTTTGCCCGCGCCTTGGCGCATCCAAAAGACCGCGCATCGGACAAAGAGGACCGGCCCAAGACTCAGCCCGCCCTTGCGGGCACCACCTGGTGCGAGGACCAGCCATGACGACCTTTTCCAAAATCCTGATTGCCAACCGGGGCGAAATTGCCATCCGCGTGATGCGCGCCGCCAACGAGATGGGCAAAAAGACGGTCGCCGTCTTCGCCGAAGAGGACAAGCTGGGCCTGCACCGCTTCAAGGCCGACGAGGCCTACCGCATCGGCGAAGGCATGGGCCCGGTCGAAGCCTATCTGTCGATTGATGAAATCATGCGCGTGGCCAAGATGTCGGGCGCGGATGCGATCCACCCCGGGTACGGCCTTTTGTCGGAAAACCCCGAACTGGTGGACGCCTGCGAACGCGAAGGCATCACCTTTATCGGACCCAAGGCCGCCACGATGCGCGCCCTGGGCGACAAGGCCAGCGCCCGGCGCGTCGCCATCGAGGCAGGCGTGCCGGTCATTCCGGCGACCGAAGTGCTTGGCGACGATATGGACGCGATCCGCAAGGAGGCCGGAGAGATCGGCTATCCCCTGATGCTCAAGGCGTCCTGGGGCGGCGGCGGACGCGGCATGCGGCCCATCGAATCCGAAGACGAGGTCGAGGAAAAGGTGCTGGAAGGCCGGCGCGAGGCCGAGGCGGCCTTTGGCAATGGCGAAGGGTATCTGGAAAAGATGATCACCCGCGCCCGCCACGTTGAGGTGCAGATCCTCGGCGACAAGCACGGCGCGATGTACCACCTCTATGAGCGCG
>JAHDCH010000109.1:0-4883 GCA_020629995.1 Pseudaestuariivita sp.
GTCATGCCCCGCCATCCGCACAAGCCCCGACCCCGCGTCACGTAGGATGGGTGCTCGCACCCATCTTATCCAGGTTACGCCCTGCGATCAGCCAAAGACGCCACACCCAGAACATCCAGCACCTTGGCCTCGATGTCCTCGGCGTTCAGCGCCGCCACGGCGTACATATCCCGGGGCGAGGCCTGATCGATGAACGTGTCGGGCAGCACCATCGACCGGTACTTGAGCCCGCCGTCAAAGACGCCCTCTTCGGCAAGCAGCTGCGCGACGTGAGAGCCAAAGCCGCCCACCGCGCCTTCCTCGATGGTGATCAGCGCCTCGTGGTCTGCGGCCAGCTGCAGGATCAGATCCCGGTCCAGCGGCTTGGCAAAGCGCGCATCCGCCACCGTCGGCGTGATGCCCTTGGCGCTCAACGCCTCGCAGGCCGTCTCGACCTCGGACAGGCGGGTGCCAAAGGACAGGATCGCGACCCGGCTCCCTTCGCGGACCATCCGGCCCTTGCCGATCTCGAGCACCTCGCCCCTCTCGGGCATGTCCACACCCACGCCTTCGCCGCGCGGATAGCGGAAGGCAATCGGCCCTTCGTCATGCGCCGCCGCCGTGGCCACCATATGCTTCAGCTCGGCCTCATCGGCGGCGGCCATCACCACAAACCCCGGCAGGTTGGCCAGATAGGCAATGTCGAACGACCCCGCATGGGTCGCCCCATCCGCGCCCACCAACCCTGCGCGATCAATCGCAAACCGCACCGGCAGGCGCTGGATCGCCACATCATGCACCACCTGATCATACCCGCGCTGGAGAAATGTCGAATACATCGCGCAAAACGGCTTCATCCCGCCCGCCGCAAGGCCCGCGGCAAAGGTCACCCCGTGCTGCTCGGCAATGCCAACGTCAAAGCACCGCGACGGATAGCGCTCGGCAAAGAGGTTCAGCCCCGTCCCATCCGGCATCGCCGCCGTGACGGCACAGACGCGCTCGTCCTCCACCGCCTCCCTCAGCAGCGCTTCGGCAAACACCTTGGTGTAGCTCGGCGCGTTCGACGCGGCTTTCTTCTGTTTGCCCGTGACCACGTCGAACTTGGACACGCCATGGCCCTTGTCGCTCGCCGTTTCGGCGGGGCGATAGCCCTTGCCCTTTTGCGTGATCGCGTGGATCAGGATCGGCCCCTGCGCGCGCGCCTTCACTGTCCTCAGCACCGGCAGCAGCTGGTCCATGTCGTGCCCGTCAATCGGGCCGAGGTACGAAAAGCCAAGCTGCTCAAACAGCGTCCCGCCCACGGTCATGCCCTTCAGCATCTCCTTGGCGCGCTTGGCCCCTTCGCGGAACGGCTCGGGCAGGAAGCTGACCGCGCCCTTCGCGGCGGCCTTCAGATCCTGAAACGGCTCTTCGGCATAAAGCCGGCTCAGGTAAGACGACAGCGCCCCCACAGGCGGCGCAATGCTCATCTCGTTGTCGTTCAGAATGACGATCATGCGCTTTTTCAGATGGCCCGCGTTGTTCATCGCCTCAAAGGCCATGCCCGCGCTCATCGACCCGTCGCCGATGACGGCAATCGCGTCGCCCAACCCTCCGTCGCACTGCCCGCCCAGATCGCGCGCCACGGCAAAGCCCAGCGCCGCGCTGATCGACGTGCTGGAATGCGCCGCGCCAAAGGGGTCAAACACGCTCTCCGACCGTTTGGTAAAGCCCGACAGGCCATCCTTCATCCGCAGCGTGCGGATGCGGTCCCTCCGCCCCGTCAGCACCTTGTGCGGATAGCACTGGTGGCTCACATCCCAGATCACCTTGTCGCGCGGCGTGTCGAACACCGCGTGCAGCGCCACGGTCAGCTCCACCACGCCCAGCCCCGCGCCCAGATGCCCGCCCGTTTCGGACACGGCCGAGATCACCTCGGCCCTCAGCTCATCCGCCACCTGCCGCAACTGCGCATCGCTGAATTGCTTGAGATCTGCGGGCCGCTGGACGCGGTCCAGCAAAGGGGTAGCGGGGCGATCAGCCATGGCGGCCTCCGAACGTCAGGACTTGCGCGAGATAACGAACCGCGCCAGCTCTCGCAACATTTCAGCGCTGTCTCCGTAGGGATGTAAGGCGTCGCAGGCCGATTGCACGTGCGCCTCCGCGCGGCGTTTCGCCTCTTCCAGCCCCAGCAGCGACACAAAGGTCGCCTTGCCCGCATCCTCGTCCTTGCGCACGGCCTTGCCGACCTCTGCCGCGTCGCCTTCCACATCCAGCACATCGTCCCAGATCTGAAACGCCAGCCCGATCGCCTCTCCATAGGCGTGCAGCGGGCCAGTGTCCGCACCCGCCATCCTCGGCCCCGCCGTCGCCGCCCAATTGATCAGCGCTCCGGTCTTGCCGGCCTGCAATTCGGTGATCTGCTCCAGCGTCAGCGGCACTTCGGCGCTTTCCGCTGCAATGTCGAGCATCTGCCCCCCGACCATGCCCCTGCGCCCCGCGGCCTGTGCCATGCTGCGCACCATGGCCACCGGCTCCGGCCCCTCGGCCAGCAGCTCAAAGCACAGCGTCTGCAGCGCGTCGCCCGCCAGCACGGCCACCGCCTCGTCCCACTTGCGGTGCACCGTGGGTTGGCCCCTGCGCAGGTCGTCGTCGTCCATGCAGGGCAGATCGTCGTGCACCAGGCTGTAGGCGTGCAGCGCCTCGACCGCGCAGGCGGCTTTGTCTGCGCCCGCGACCCCGTGTAGCCTCGCACCCTCCAGCACCAGAAACCCGCGCAGGCCCTTTCCGCCGACCATGGCATAGGCCATCGCCTCGGCCAGATCGCCCCTTTCGCCCTTCAGCGCTTCGTGCAGGCAGGCTTCCACCTTTCCCTGCGCCGCGGCCAGTCCCGCCTTCAGATCACCCGACATCCAGCGGCGCCGTCCCCTTGGGCTGGCCATCCGCGTCCAGCGTGATCGTGGCGACCTTTTCCTCGGCGCGCTGCAGCTCGCCCTCGCAGCGCTTCTTCAACGCCACTCCGCGCTCGTACAGGCTCACGCTCTGGTCCAGCGGCGCGTCACCCCGCTCCAGCTGGCCCACCACCTGTTCCAGCTCGGCCATTGCCTGCTCGAACGTCATCTCCTCGGGAGGGGTCAACTCGCTCATGGGGCCTCCATCAATGCCATCACATGCGCCCGGGCCGAGGCCGCCAGCGCATTCAGATCATAACCGCCCTCCAGGCACGAGACCACCCGCCCCTCGCACATCTCCGCGGCCAGCTTGCACAGCTCCCTCGTGATCCAGACAAAGTCTTCTTCCCGCCACCTCAACTGCGCCAGCGGGTCCGCTTCGTGCGCGTCAAACCCGGCCGAGATCAGGATCATCTCGGGCTCGAACTCCCTCAGCTTGGGAAAGACGTGCCGCTCGTAGGCCTGCGTCATCTCGGCCCCGCCCGATCCGGGCGCCAGCGGCACGTTTACTATTGTCCCGTGTGGCCCGACTTCTTCGGGATAGCCCGTGCCCGGCCACAGCGGCATCTGCTGCGATGTCACCACCAGCGCCCTCTTCTCGTCCCACAGCAGCGCCTGCGTCCCGTTCCCGTGGTGCACGTCAAAATCAACGACCGCCACGCGGTTCAGCCCGTGTTCCTCCAGCGCGTGCCTCGCCGCCAGCGCGACGTTGCCAAAGATGCAGAACCCCATCGCCTTGCCGGCTTCCGCGTGGTGCCCCGGCGGCCTCACGGCTGCAAAGGCGTTCTTCACCTCACCGCTCGCGACCATGTCCACCGCTTTCAGGCTCCCGCCCACCGCGCGATAGATCGCGTCTCTCGACCCCGGCGACAGGAACGTCTCTGAATCGAGCGCCTCGAAGCCAGCCTCCGGCACCATCTCTTCCATCCGCTGCACGTGCTCGGCGTCGTGCAGCTCCCTCACGTCTTCCTCACTGGCCTCCGGCGCCTCCACCCTCACCAGCTCCAGGTCCTCCAGCGCCGCCAGCACCGCCTTCAGCCTCGCCACCCTCTCGGGCATCCCTTCGGGTGTCACGTGCCCGTGGCACGCTTCGTGCGTTATCAGTGCTGTCGCCATCCGCTTCTTCTCTTTTCAAATATGGCCCCCGGAGGGCCCGCCTGCCTCAGGCTCTGCCGCACTGTAGGATGGGTGCTTGCACCCATCATCCCTAGTCGGTCGCCAGCATGTATCCCGCGCCCCGCACCGTCTGCAGATAGCGGGGCTGCTTTGGATCGGCCTCGATCTTGCGGCGCAGGCGGGTGATCTGCACGTCCACCGCGCGCTCCTGTGCCTGGCCTCCGTCGCGGCCCAGCTTCTCCACCAGGTCAGCGCGGCTCACCGGCTCTCCGACCTGGGCCGAAAAGATGCGCATCAGCTGCACCTCGGTCGCCGTCAGGCGCACCTGGGTCTCGCCTTCCCAGATCTCTCCCCGCTCCACGTCATAGCGCACCGGCCCAAGGCTCAGCACCTTCGGTCCCGCATCGGCCACCTCGGCCTCGGGCATCCTTCTCAGGATGGCGTTGATGCGCAGCAGCAGCTCCTTGGGTTCGAACGGCTTGGGCAGATAATCGTCCGCCCCCGCCTCCAGCCCCGCGATGCGGTTCTCGGTCTCGCCCTTGGCGGTCAGCAGCAGGATCGGCGTCGCCAGCGTCTCGCGCAGACTGCGGGTCAGGCTCACGCCATCCTCGCCCGGCATCATCACGTCCAGCACGATCAGGTCAAACTCCAGCCCGCCCAAGAGCCGCCTTGCGTGGGCCGCATCCCGGGCTGCGCTGACGATAAAGCCGTTTCGCACCAGGAATTTCTGCAACAAACCGCGGATGCGCTCGTCGTCATCGACAACCAGCAGATGCGGATCGGGTTCCATCATCACCGCCCCTCCCTCAGCTTGGTATAGTTGCGGCGCATCTCGGGGTCCATCATCGCCTCCAGCAC
>JAHDCH010000109.1:4983-8170 GCA_020629995.1 Pseudaestuariivita sp.
CCGAAGCGGACCTAACACCGCAACTTTTGCAAACCGGAGGGAAAGAAGATGGCGGGTGCATACGACGATCGCGATGGCACGATCTGGCTGGACGGCAAGCTGGTAGACTGGCGCGAGGCGAACGTACACATTCTGACCCACGGTCTGCACTATGCCTCGTCGGTCTTCGAGGGCGAGCGCGCCTACAACGGCAAGATCTTTGAATCGCGCAAGCATTCCGAACGGCTGCTGTTCTCGGGCGAACAGCTCGACATGCCGATCCCTTACACCGTCGACGAGATCGAAGAGGCGAAATACGCCGTGCTCAAGGCCAACGGCTGGGACGACGCCTACGTGCGCGTGATCTGCTGGCGCGGCTCGGGCGAAGACATGGGCGTCAGTTCGAAAAAGAACCCCGTCCGCATGGCCGTCGCGGCCTGGGAATGGGGCAGTTATTACGGCGATGCCAAGATGCAGGGCGCCAAGCTCGACATCTCGAAATGGAAGCGCCCTTCGCCCGAAACGATCCCGTCCCACGCCAAGGCTGCGGGTCTCTACATGATCTGCACCATGTCCAAGCACGAGGCCGAGGCCAAGGGATGCTCGGACGCCCTGATGATGGATTACCGAGGCTATGTGGCCGAGGCGACCGGCGCCAACGTGTTCTTTGTGAAGGACGGCGAAGTGCACACGCCCAAGCCCGACTGCTTCCTCAACGGGATCACGCGGCAGACGGTTGTGCAGATGCTGCACGACCGCCAGATCAAGGTGCACGAACGCCACATCATGCCCGAAGAACTGCCCACGTTCGAGCAATGCTGGCTGACCGGCACCGCCGCCGAGGTGACACCGGTGGCCCAGATCGGCGAGCACACGTTCGAGGTCGGCGACCTCTGCCGCGAGATGACAACCGCCTACGACGCTCTTGTGCGCAGCTGACGCGCATTTCCGCGGCTGACGCCGGGCCGGGACACCCCGATTGGTCCCGTGGCATGACACAGGGCGCCTCCGATCCCGGGGGCGCCCTGTTTCATATCTGTCGGGTCAGCTGACCGTGGTGGTCACCGAAATGTTGCCTTTGGTCGCGTGGCTGTAGGGGCAGATGACGTGGCCTGCATCCGCGATGGCCTGTGCCTCGTCCCGCGACAGGCCGGGCATCTTGACCGTCAGGTCGACCACCAGGCCAAAACCCGTATCTTCGCGCGGCCCGATCCCGACCTTGGCAGTGACCTCGGCGTTGTCCGGCACCGATTTCAGCGCCGTGTCCTGCGTCGTGGCGTATTTCATCGCGCCCAGATAGCAGGCCGCATATCCGGCCGCGAACAGCTGCTCGGGGTTCTTGCCCTTGCCCGATCCGCCCATTTCCTTGGGCGGGGTCAAAGGCAGGTCAAGCGCGCCATCGGACGTAACGGCGCGCCCTTCGCGCCCGCCGGTTGCGGTGGCCGAGATTGAATAAACAGGCGAGATCGACATTTTTAGCTCCTAAACGATTATATCGCGCACGATATTTATTCGGCCTGGAACATGCAAGCCTTGCACAAAGCATCGCGCACGATTTATTTGGGCGACATGACCATCGAACCGCGCATGAACCTCGACGACATGCTGTGCTTTCAGCTGTACAATGCCCATCACGCGATGATGCGGCTGTATCGGCACCTGCTCGAAGAGCTTGGCCTGACATATCCGCAATATATCGTCCTCGCCTCGCTGTGGGAGCAGGACGGGCAGACCGTCTCGCAGTTGGGGACGCGCCTTGCGCTGGCCTCCAACACACTCACACCCCTGCTGAAACGGATGGAGCAGGCCGGTCTTGTGACCCGCAAACGCGGTCAAAGCGATGAGCGCGAACGTGTCATCTGCCTGACGGAATCAGGTGCGGCGATCCGCGCCCACAGCCCTCGCCTTGCCGCCTGCGTTGCCGCTGCCTGCGACCTTGACGCCACCGCGCAGCGCGACCTGAACAATGCTCTGCGCACCTTGTCAGCGACGCTGACCGGCTAGCTAGGCGCGCATCCGCCCCCGATTTCCGCCGGGCTGGACGCCTTCAAAGGATTTGCCGCTGAACACGTCCACGCCCAGCGCGCGCAACTCGTCCATCGCGTGGCGGCTTTTGTCGTCAGGCCCAGGACCCGGTTCGCGCAGGATGACCTGGGCGACCCGACCGGGATGGCGGCGGGCAGCGTCGAGGTAGACATGCGCATCGTGCTGGCCGGTGTCCCCCACAAGCACAAAGGGCAGGCCGGGATTGGCGGCCAGCACCGTGTCGATCGCCGCGCCTTTGTGATCGCCGTGCGTGCCGGTGATGAACTGGTCCTCACTGACGCCATAATCGCGCAGGAACATCGGCGCGCGTGGCAGACCGTTGCGCGCAAAGACGCTGGTGAGAAAACCATACAGGTTCCAGGGCGAGGACGAGACGTAGAACACAGGGTTCACCTCGGGCTGGGCACGGCCCATGAAGGCGACCGCGTCGGGGAAGACATGGCGCGAGGCAACGCTGCCGGTGAAGGTCGTCCAGAGGTTCTTCCACAAGGTATGGGCGCCGGTTTGCATCAGCGTGTCGTCGATGTCCGAAATCACGCCGAAACGCGCCGCCGGTGACGGCACCCGGACGGGCACAAGGGCCTCGGCGCCCGGCACCCCGTCCAGCGACACGCGAATGTCGTGCCAGCCCGCAGCTCGGTCGCGGCGCGGCAGGGTCAGGCGCACGTAACCTTCTTCGTCGCTAAGCGTGTCATGCCCTTCGGCACTGACGCGCAGGCCTGCGACTTCGCCGGTCATGAACAGCCGCACCATGCGGCGGACATTGACCAGGGTCGAGGCATCGCTTTCCTGCGCGGCCTGCACGACACCGCTCAGCACCCGGCCCTGCACCACCAGATCATCCCGCGTGGCATACCCGCGATACGCCACCAGCGACGGCGGCCCGGTACGGCGCGCGGGCATGACCCAGCTGACCAGCCGTTCGATCGGGTGCGCGATCCGCGCGAGGATGGATTTGACTGACATGGTGCAACCTCCGGGAGCCAAACGCCCCGGTGCGGCTACGGTTCCTGGCTCTTTCGGTCGCCCAGCCGCTGCTCGATCGCCTCAAGGCGCTTGAGCACTTCGTCGCGGTAGGCGTCTGTGGTGGCGTTGCTTTCCTCGGCATGGGCGTCCTGCATCGAGTTCACGATCAGACCCACCAGCAGGTTCACCACCGCAA
>JAHDCH010000110.1 GCA_020629995.1 Pseudaestuariivita sp.
GCGCCTTGCAACTCACCCCCGCGGCGCATAGGTTCCGCCCGATTGACAAGGGGCGCGCAGGCGGCCCCGCACAGCTACGACAGGGGCACCCATGGAAGTCATCGGCCAGTTCATTCCGCTGATCCTCATCTTTGCGATCATGTATTTCCTGCTGATCCGTCCGCAGCAGAAAAAGATGAAAGAGCATCAGAAGATGGTCGAGGGCCTGCGCCGCGGCGATCAGGTGGTCACGGCGGGTGGCATGATTGGCAAGGTCTCCAAGGTGCCCGGCGATGGCAATATCGAGGTCGAGATTGCCGATGGCGTCAAGGTGCGCGTGGTCCAGAGCACCGTATCGGCGGTTCTGAACAAGACCGAACCGGCAGACGGCAAGGCCTGATCCTCCAGCACAAGGAAGGCGGCGCGACATGCTGCAGATCGACCTTTGGAAACGCATCACCATCTGGCTCACCGTTGTGGTGGGCCTTTTGCTGGCGGTGCCCAACGGATTTTATGACCGGGTCGAGCGCTACAATGACGCGCAAGCCATCCTGGCCAACGAAGTCTCGACCGCCGAGGCGCGGGCCGAAGCCGAGCCGGATGCGGGGCTGTGGCCGTCATTCCTGCCGTCAGGGCTGGTGAACCTTGGCCTTGATCTGCGGGGCGGGGCGCATCTGCTGGCCGAGGTGCAGGTCGAGGATGTGTACAAGGCGCGGATGGAGGCGTTCTGGCCCGAACTGCGCGATGCGCTGCGCCCGGCGCGCGACACGGTGGGGACGATCCGCCTGCAACCGTCGGCGGATGACGAGCTGCGCGTGCGCATCTCGCGGCCCGAAGGCATGAGCCAGGCGCTGACCATCGCGCGCGGTCTGGCCCAGCCGATCGCCACGCTGACCGGCGCAGGGTCGACCGATTACGAATTTGCGGCCGAAGGGGATGTGCTGATCGCGCAGCTGACCGCCGCCGAAAAAACCGCGACGGACGACCGGACCGTGCGCCAGAGCCTCGAGATCATCCGCCGCCGGATTGACGAGGTTGGCACGCGCGAGCCGACCATCCAGCGCCAGGGCGCGGACCGGATCCTGATCCAGGTGCCGGGCATCGGCTCGGCCAGCGAGCTGAAAGAGATCATCGGCACCACCGCGCAGCTGACCTTCCAGCCGGTTGTGGGCCAGACCGGATCGATTGACGACAATGCGGGCCTCGGCAACGAGGTGCTGCCTTCGCTGGATGAGCCGGGCGTGTTCTATATCCTCGAGACCGCGCCGGTGGTAACGGGCGAAGAGCTGGTCGACGCTCAGCCTGCGTTTGACCAGAATGGCCGGCCGGCGGTGAACTTCCGCTTCAACCCGGCGGGCGCGCGGAAGTTTGGCGATTACACGGCCGAAAACATCGGCTCGCCCTTTGCCATCGTCCTTGATGAAGAAGTGATCAGTGCGCCGGTGATCCAGAGCCATATTCCGGGCGGGTCGGGCATCATCACCGGGCGGTTCACCGTCGAGGAAAGCACCCAGCTTGCGGTGCTGCTGCGCGCCGGTGCTCTGCCGGCTGAGCTGTCGTTCCTTGAAGAGCGGACCATCGGTCCGGAGCTGGGCGCCGACAGCATCCGCGCGGGCCAGATCGCCTGTATCGTGGCCTTTGCAGCGGTGCTTGTGTTCATGTTCCTCAGCTACGGTCTGTTCGGGATATTTGCCAACATCGCGCTGATCATCAACGTCGGCCTGATCTTTGGCCTGCTGAGCCTGATCGGTGCGACGCTGACCTTGCCGGGCATTGCGGGGATCGTGCTGACGATTGGTATGGCGGTGGATGCCAACGTTCTGATCTTTGAGCGCATCCGCGAAGAGCTGAAAACGGCGCGTGGCCCGGCCCGGGCCATCGAGCTGGGCTATGAAAAGGCCCTGTCGGCCATTCTGGACGCCAACATCACCACCTTCATCACCGCCGTGATCCTGTTCACCATGGGCTCGGGCCCGGTGCAGGGCTTTGCGGTGACGCTGGGGCTGGGCATCCTGACATCGGTGTTCACCGCGATCTTTGTCACCCGCCTGATGGTGGTGATGTGGTTCGAACGGCGCCGTCCCAAGACAATCGAGGTGTGATCCGATGCGTTTGAAGCTTGTCCCCTCGGAAACAAATTGGGATTTCTTTGCCCGTCCCACCTTGTGGCTGGGTCTGTCGGGCGTCCTGATGGTGCTGGCGTTTGTGTCCTTCATGATCCAGGGCCTGAACTTTGGCATCGACTTTCGCGGCGGCACGACGATCCGCACCGAAAGCGCGCAACCGGTGGACGTGGCGGCCTACCGCACGGCGATCGACACGCTTGAGCTGGGCGATGTGACGATCACCGAAGTCTTTGACCCGACCTTTGACGCCGACCAGAACGTGGCGATGATCCGCATTCAGGCGCAGGAAGGCGAGGAGGCGGTGACAGGCGATCTGATCGATGCGGTGCTGGCAACGCTTCAGGGTGTTGCGCCGGATATCCAGTTCACATCCGTCGAATCCGTTGGGCCCAAGGTTTCGGGCGAGCTGATCACCACCGCCGTGATCGCCGTGGTCTTGGCCATCGGTGCGGTGCTGATCTACATCTGGCTGCGGTTCGAATGGCAGTTTGCGCTGGGGGCTGTGGCTGCTCTGGTGCATGACGTGCTGCTGACCATCGGTATTTTCTCGGAACTGCAGATCCGGTTTGACCTGGCGATCATCGCGGCGCTGCTGACCATTGTGGGCTATTCGCTGAACGACACGGTGGTGGTGTTTGACCGGGTGCGGGAGAACCTGCGCAAGTACAAGAAACGGCCCTTGAAAGAGGTGCTGAACATCTCGATCAACGAAACGCTGAGCCGTACGGTGATGACCTCGGTCACCACTCTGCTGGCGCTGATCGCGTTGTTCGTGCTGGGCGGGGATGTGATCCGCGGGTTTGTCTTTGCGATGATCTGGGGCGTGATTGTCGGCACCTATTCGTCGATCTTTGTGGCCTCGGCGATGCTGCTGTGGCTGGGCGTCAAGCGCGACTGGTCCAAGCAGGATCCGGGCGGTGCGGCGGGCACGCAATTTGCCAATATCGACGCGTGACGCGCCATGCGCCTGAACGAGATCTCCTTTACTGACGCGCCGCCGATTGATGGCTATGGCGATGGGTTCTTTCGCATCGGGGATGAGGTGCATCAGGGTGCCCAGATCGTGACGCCCGCGGGCGTGTCGGCCTGGGGCGGGTATGAGGATACCGAGGCTCTGCTGGCGCTGAAAGGCGAGGTCGACGTGATCTTTGTCGGCACGGGCGCCGAGATCGCGCATCTGCCGGCCACCTTTCGCGCGGTGTTCGATGCCGAGGGGATCGGGGTCGAGGCGATGAATTCACCTTCGGCCTGCCGGACCTACAACATCCTGCTGAGCGAAGGGCGGCGGGTGGCCGCCGCGCTGCTGCCGGTCTGAGGCGGCGGTGCTCGGGGCCAGCGATCTGGTGGTGGGCCGGGGCGGGGTGGCGCTGCTGGAAGGGCTGAGCCTTGCTGTTGGCACGGGCGATCTGCTGGCGGTGCGTGGACCTAACGGGGCGGGCAAGACAACCTTGCTGCGCACGTTGGCAGGGCTGCAACCGGCCCTGTCGGGATCGGTGGATGTTGCACCCGATACGCTGGCTTATGCGTCGCATGCCGATGGGATCAAACCCAGCCTGACCGTGCGTGAAAACCTGATCTTCTGGGCCGATGTCTTTGCCGCGCCGGACGGGATTGCGCCCGCGGTTGCGGCCTTTGATCTGGAGCCGCTGCTGGAGCGGCTAGCCGGGCGGCTGTCGGCGGGGCAGAAACGGCGGCTGGGGCTTGCGCGTCTGATGGTGACGGGCCGGCCCCTGTGGCTGATGGACGAGCCGACGGTGTCGCTCGACAGCTCTGCGGTGGCGGCGCTCGCCGCGCTCTTGCAAGCGCATCTCGCGGGGGGTGGCGCGGCGATCATCGCCACGCATCTGGACCTCGGGATCGAGGGGCAGGTGCTGGATGTGACGCCCCACCGCGCGCAGGGGCGCACAGCGCCGCGCGGATTTGACGAGGCCTTTGCATGATCGCGCTGCTCCGCCGCGACCTGATGCTGGCCGTGCGCGCGGGCGGCGGCTTTGGGCTTGCGCTGGCGTTTTTCCTGATCGTCGTTGTGCTGGTGCCCTTTGCCATCGGGCCTGATCCGTCTCTGCTGAGCCGGGTTGCGGCGGGGGTGCTGTGGCTTGGGGCCTTGCTGGCCTGCCTTTTGTCGCTGGATCGCCTGTTCGCGCTGGATCACGAGGATGGATCACTTGATCTGCTGGCAACCGCGCCGCTGCCGCTGGAAGGGATCGCGGCGGTCAAGGCGCTGGCGCATTGGCTGACGACCGCGCTGCCGCTTGTTGTGGCTGCGCCTGCCTTTGGCATTCTGCTGTCGCTGCCTGCGCCCGGATTTGGCTGGCTTGTCGTGTCGCTGCTGGCCGGGACCCCGGCGCTCAGCGCCATTGGTACCTTTGGCGCAGCGCTTACCGTGGGGCTTCGAAGAGGCGGGTTGCTGCTGTCGCTGATCGTTCTGCCGCTGTATGTGCCGACGCTGATCTTTGGCGCCGAGGTCGCGCGGCGCGGAGCAGAAGGGCTGGCGATTGGTCCGGCGCTGCCGCTGCTGGCCGGGATCACCTGCGGCACGCTGGCCCTGATGCCCTTTGCCACCGCTGCGGTTTTGCGCCGCGCCTTGCGCGGATGACGCGCATGTCACTGGCGCGGCGGAACAAACAAAGGTAGTCACAAGCCATGTCGATCTGGGAATTCGCCAACCCGCGCAAGTTCACTGCGCTGAGCCTCAAGATCCTTCCGACGCTGGTGGGCCTGTCGGCCGTGCTGGTGCTGGGTGGGCTGATCTGGGGCTTTGCCTTTACGCCCAATGCGGACAAGTTCGAAAGCACGGTCAAGATCATCTACGTGCACGTGCCCTCGGCGCTGATGGCGATCAACGGATGGCTGATGATGCTGGTCTGTTCGCTGATCTGGCTGGTGCGGCGTCATCATGTCAGCGCGCTGGCCGCGCGCGCCGCGGCGCCCGTGGGCGTGGTGATGACAGTGATCGCGCTGTTTACCGGAGCGGTCTGGGGCCAGCCGATGTGGGGGACATGGTGGGTGTGGGATCCGCGGCTGACCTCGTTTCTGATCCTGTTCCTGTTCTACCTTGGCTACATGGCCCTTTGGGCCGCGATCGAGGATACCGAAACGGCGGCGGACCTGACCTCGATCCTGTGTCTTGTGGGGTCGGTCTTTGCGCTGCTGTCGCGCTATGCGGTCAATTTCTGGAACCAGGGCCTGCATCAGGGCACGTCGATCCCGGTGGCGACCGGTGGGCGCACGGTGGCGGATGTGTATTTCCTGCCGCTGGTGGTGGCGATGGCGGGCTTTTTCGTGCTGTTCGTGGCGCTGGTTCTGGCGCGCACGGTGACGCTGATCCGCGAGCGGCGGCTGGCGGTGCTGGACGCACAGGAGGCGCGGGCATGAACCTGGACATGGGTAAATACGCGACCGAAGTGCTGCTGTCATATGCGGGCACGCTGATCCCTCTGGCGTTGGTGATCTGGATCACCTGGGCGCAGTACCGCCGGGCGGCGCGGGCGCTGTCCGCGGCCGAAGCGCGGAAGGACATCCCATGAAGCTTCGGCCCTTGATGATCCTGCCGCCGGTTCTGTTCTTTGGCTTTGCCATGCTGGCCTTTGTGGGCATGAACCGGGGCGATCCCGGCGCGCTCAGTTCGGCGTTGGAAGGGCGGATGGCGCCGACGCTGGAGGCGGCACAACCCTTTGCCGGAGCGCCGCCGCTGGATGACGCCGTGCTGACCGATGGCACGGTCAAGCTGGTCAATTACTGGGCCAGCTGGTGCGCGCCCTGCCGCGCCGAACATCCCACGCTGGAGCGGCTGGCAGGCGAAGGGCTGGCGATCTACGGGATCAACTACAAGGACGATCCGGCGCGCGCGCAAGGGTTTCTGGACGAGCTGGGCAATCCCTACGCGGCTCTGGGTGCGGACCCGAATGGGCGCATGGCGATTGACTGGGGCGTATACGGCATGCCCGAGACCTTTGTGATCGCGGGCGACGGGACGGTGGTGCTGCGCTTTGCCGGGCCGGTCACCAGCCGGGTGCTGGAGGACAGGATCCGCCCGGCGCTGGCCGAAGCCGCGGCGCGTTAGAGCGAGGTTTCAGACGGCGCCCTTTCCTGAGCTGCGCGGGGCTCGGAAGCTCCCATCACCAGCAGGGCCGTCAACATCCCAAGCTGACACATCACGAAAAGCCATTTCATCGCACGCACCTGCCACTCGTTCACACACACACACGATGCCATGTGATCAGGCGGTGGCCCCTTGGCCTAGGGGAAAATTCCGGCGTTGCGCCCCGCTGCAGTGCAGCGGCAGGGGATCACCAGCGCCGCACGTCCGCGACATAGGCGCGGCCTTCGTCGCCAAAGGCATCGATCACAGCCTGTTCTTCGGGTGCAGCAAAGTGGCGATCCAGCGCCCACCACAGCACAAAGGCGGGGATCAGCCCCAAAAGGCTGCCCTGCGCCATGCCAAGGCCGACGGTCATCAGCACCATGCCGGTGTAGATCGGGTTGCGGTTCAGCTTGAATGGCCCCGTCGTGATCAGCTGTTTGGGCGTATGGCCGGGATGGATCGGCGTGTTGCGTCCGCGAAAGCTGAGCCCCGCCCAAAGGATCAGGCCAAACCCGGCCACAAGGCCCAGAAAGCCAAAGCCGGTATTGGACAGCCGCAGGATCGGAATGCCGTTCAGCACGATGGTCGCCACAAAGGCGGCGAGGGTCCACAGGGGCGGAAACTTGAGGGTCATGGGGGCCTCGGATCAACCGGAGCCGAGGCCCCGCAGGTTACATCGAATTCGGCAGCACATCGACCACGACCAGACCATGATCGCTTTGCATGTGGTTGCCGACACCGTCCGACAGAATGTGATCGTTCAGGACTTCGAAATCAACAACCTGACCGATCATGTTCGGCGATTTGACCGAAAAGACATCGGACAGCAGGATATAGTCGAGCGTCGACCATTCGTTGTCCCAGACATGGGTGCCCGGGCGGGCCTTGCCGCCGGGGTTGGGCACGGCGTTCCAGGCATCGGTCAGGCGATAGCGCCACAGCTTTCCGGCGGTGCCCCTGGGCCAGTCCGCGGATTTCACCTCGCCAATCTCGTGAATGCGGCCCTGCATGGTTAGCGCGCCGAGGGCGACCGATTTGCTGTCGTCGTTCAGATCGCCCAGCACGATGATCGGGCGGGTTTCGGTCTGTTCCAGCTCGTCCACGATGCGGAAGTAAAGCGCCGCCGCCTCGGCCCCGCGTTGAAGCAGTGCCGCCACATGGCCGCGAGAGGTGCGGCGCATGGTGTCGATCACCCGGTCGCGCCAGGGCACGTCATCGGGGTAGGGGCCAGTGTCCATCACGGGGCGCTTGGATTTGAGGTGGCTGACATAGACCGACACATCGCCAAATTCGGGCGTGGCGATCACCGCGCGCACGGGCACGCGGGAAAAGGCAAAGTCATCCTCGACCGGCAGAAAGGCAGCAAGGGCCGCGTCCACCGTCACCGGCTCGGCCGTGGTGATCGGATGGCGCGAGGCAACAGCGACCACCGGTTTGACAAAGATCTCGGGGTCCTCGTCCGACACGCCGGGCGTATCCACGGTGGCAAAATGGGGATAGCCGGCCGCGGCGCAGAGCGCCTCGAGCGCGGCGGGGCTGAACACCTCTTGGAAGCCCACGACATCGGCGTCCATCTCGGCCAGCTTGGCGGTGATCCAGTCCTGTTTCTGTTGCCATTGATCGGGGCGATAGGTGCTCTTGCCGTTGGCTTTCTTTTCGTACCAGTGAAAGGGCGGCTCGAGGAATTGATAAAGGTTAAAGGTCGCAACACGCATAAATAGAATCCTTTGGTTAAAATACCGCCCAAAGGCTACGCGGCGCGGGCGCTGCGAGTCAAACGCCCGGCACAGGGGCCGGGCGTCTGGAAAGCTGTGATACCGGGGCGCAGCGGCCCCGGAGAGGCGCGGATCAGGCCGCGCGGGCGAGGTTGCGCAGCACGTAGTGCAGCACGCCGCCGTTTTCGATGTATTCGATTTCAACCGCGGTATCGATCCGGCATTTCAGCGTGATCTCGTGCACGGTGCC
>JAHDCH010000111.1:0-2322 GCA_020629995.1 Pseudaestuariivita sp.
TCCGTAAAAGTCGGTGTTTTCCGACACGATGCTGCGGGCCTGCGGCAGAATCGACTCGGCCGCCGCCGGCAAGGCGCACAGAACCAACAGGCTGAAAAGACTGGAAATCAGGCGCATGGCGGCCTCCTTAAATCAATGTGGGGATGGTGCCACAGGGCGGATGGTTCGCGCAACAGCGGGTCTTAAGCGCATCTTCACCGGTTTGCTCCAATTTGCGCGGCGACTGAAGTTGGAGAGCTTGATGGCCCGCAAATCGCCCGCCGCCTCACAGGATGAACTGACCCGCCTCCGGGCCGAAATCGCCGCCCTGCGTGCGCTGAACACCGCCCCGCAGGAGCGGTCTTCGTCCAGCCGGATGTGGCAATCCCTCGATGCGCTGAACCATGGCGTGGCCCTGTTTGACGCCTCTGACCGGCTGGTGCGCTGTAACGACCGGTTTGCCCGGCCGTTTCAGGGCAAAAAGGGCTTTGGCCCGGGGATGCACCATGCCGACCTTCTGGACCTGTTCCTTGCCTCTGACCTCGTGATCACCGACGCGCTGACCAAAGGCGAATGGAAGGACATGATGCTCGAACGGTGGGATGTCCCCGAACCGCCCGAAATCGTTGTTGAACTGACCGATGGCACCGCGATCCAGTGCATCGACCGGCGCGATGCGCTGGGCAACATGATCAGCCTGGCCAACGACGTGACCGCCCTGAAAAAGACCGAGGCTCAGCTGCGCCGTGCCCAGCGCCGGGCCGAGGCCGCGAATGAGGCGAAATCCGCCTTTCTGGCCAACATGAGCCACGAAATCCGCACCCCGATGAACGGCGTTGTCGGCATGGCCGACCTGCTGAACGAATCTGACCTGACCGAAGAACAGCGCCTGTTCGTCAACACGATCAAAAGCTCGGGCGAGGCTCTGCTGGTGATCATCAACGACGTGCTCGATTATTCCAAGATCGAAGCCGACCGCATGGTGCTGCACCCCGAACCGTTTGACCTGGAACGCACGCTGCATGATCTGGTGCTGCTGATGCAGCCCGCCGCCCGCAAGAAAGGGCTGGACCTGCTGATCGACTATGACCTGTTCCTGCCCGCTCAGCTGGTGGGCGATCAGGGCCGTGTGCGGCAGATCCTGACCAATCTTCTGGGCAACGCCGTCAAGTTCACCCAGGAAGGCTATGTCCTGATCCGCGTTGTCGGGATCGAGATGGACGAGGGGCTCGCCTCGATCCACATCACGGTCGAAGACACCGGCATCGGCATTCCCGCCGACCAGGTCGACCATGTGTTCGGTACCTTCAACCAGGTCGAGGATGCCCAGCACCGCGCCATCGGCGGCACCGGTCTGGGGCTTTCGATCTCGCGCCGCCTGGTCGAAATGATGGGCGGCGACATCTGGGTGGAAAGCGAACAGGGCCGTGGGTCCTGTTTCGGGTTCAAGGTCATCATGCCCATCGTCGCAGGCGGCGAAGACGCCGCACCCTACCGTTTGCCCGCGACGCTGAAACGCGCTCTGGTCGTCGATGATCTCGAGGTGAACCGCCAGATCCTGGAAAAGCAGCTGCGCGTCTTCGGGATCGAACCGGTCTGCTGCCCGTCTGGCGAGGCCGCTTTGCAGGCTCTGGACGACAGCATTGACCTTGTGCTGACCGATCACCTCATGCCCGGGATGGACGGGCTGGCCCTTGCGCGCCGGATCCGGTCTCAGGGATCCCAGGTGCCGATCGTCTTGCTGTCCTCTTCGTTCGGCGGCCTGCAAGAGGACGCCACCGCCGCCGGCATCCAGATGGTTTTGCAAAATCCCGTGCCGCGCAAGGCGCTGTTCGCCAAGCTGAACGCCCTGGGTCAGATGAATGCCGAAACACCCGCCGTGCCCGGCGCTCCGCCCCGGCCCCGCGCCTTGCAACGCGGGATCGCCGGTGCCCGCCGGATGCGGGTTCTGGCCGCCGAAGACAACATGACCAACCAGCTGGTGTTCGAAAAATGCGTGCGCAGCCTCGACATCGACCTGCGCTTTGCCGCCAACGGGGCCGAGGCTCTGGCCCTGCACGAAAGCTTCAAGCCCGACCTGATCTTCATGGACATCTCGATGCCCCAGATCGACGGGCGCGAGGCTGCGGCCGAAATCCGATCCCGCGAAACCGCGACGGGTGCGCGGGTGCCGATCCTCGCCATGACCGCGCATACCGTCGAAGAGGCCGAGCGTTCTCAGCTCACTCTGGGGATGGACGGATGCCTGACCAAGCCGATGCGCCGGCACGAGATCATCGGCGCGATCCGTGCCTTCCAACCCGAAGACACCGGCCATCTTGATCCCGAACCAGAGGCAGAGGC
>JAHDCH010000111.1:2422-5925 GCA_020629995.1 Pseudaestuariivita sp.
GTGGCTCACTTTGCCCGGGCGTCGCGGACAAAGGCCGGTTTGCCGGGCTCTGACAGCTCGGGCGAGAATGCGTATCCGTCGGTGTCGAACGTCTCGATCTGCTCGGGCCGCGTCAGGCGGTTCTGCACCACATATCGTGCCATCGAGCCGCGCGCGCGCTTGGCGTAGAAACTGATGATCTTGGCCGTTCCGTCCTTGCGTTCCAGGAATTGCGGCGTCACCACCGGCAGGGTCAGCGTCTTCAGGTCGACGGCCCCAAAATATTCCTGGCTGGCGCAATTGATCAGCGCGGTCGCGCCCGTCGCCTCGGCCCGCGCGTTCAGCGCCTTGGCCGGCCCGTCGCGCCAATAGTCATACAGATTGCCGCCGCGCCGGGTCTTCAGCCGCGATCCCATCTCCAGCCGGTAGGGCTGGATCGCGTCCAGCGGGCGCAAGACGCCATACAGCCCCGACAGGATGCCCAGCCGCTCGCGCGCCCAGTCCAGATCTTCGTCGCTCAGGCTCTCGGCCTGCAGGCCCTGGTACGTGTCGCCCGCAAAGGCCAGCGCCGCAGGGCGCGTCGCCTCGGGCTCGGGCGCGTCGGCAAAGGCGGCAAACCGGTCGCGGTTCAGCCGCGCCAGATCGTCGCTCAGCCCCATCAGGGATTTCAGATTGCCCAGCGTCAGGTTGCGCGCGGTCCTGGCAAGCCGCACCGCGTCATCCTGAAATTCCGGCGCGCTCATCTCGGCGCTCCGTTCCTGCCAATCCAGCCGCTTGGCCGGCGAAATCACAACCAGCATCGCATCCCCCGTCTGCTCGTGTGTGGCGATCTAGCCCGCCTCGTGCACAAGGTCCAGAAAGGCCGCGCCAAACCGCTCGGCCCGCCGCTCGCCCAAAAGGCGTTCCATCGCCACCTCGTCGCGCGGGCGGGTCTCGGCCACCTTGGCCAGCAGCGAAGCCGAACAGCTCAGCGGCTTTTCCGTGCCGTGCTCGCCGCGTGACAGGGCTGCCTGCGCCTCCAGCAGCTGATCGTACAGCGTGCCCGAGGCGCGCCCGGCCAGACGCCGCCGCGTCGGGTGCATCTGTTCCTCGGCCCCGGTGATCACCTCAAGGAACATCGCGCCATAGCGTTCCAGCTTTTTCGCGCCCACGCCGCCGATCCGGGCCATATCGTCCAGCGAGGCGGGCTTGGTCTCGGCCATTTCGGCCAGCGTGCGGTCGGTAAAGATCACATAGGCGGGCACGCGCGCAGCTTCGGCCAGCGCCCGGCGCTTGGCCTTCAGCGCCGACATCAGCGGCGCGTCCTCATCCGCGACCAGAGCCTTGGCAGCAGGGCGGCGCGTCTCTGCCGCCTTCAGCGCATCACGGCGCAGGGTCACGTCCTGCTCCCCGCGCAGGATCGGGCGCGCGGCCTCGGTCATCCGCAGCGCGCCGTGCCGCGCCGGGTCGGGCCGCACCAGATCAAGCCCCATCATCTGCCGAAACACCGATTGCCAGACGCCGCGTGCCATGTCGCGCCCCACGCCAAAGGTCGGCAGGTCGTCATGCCCCCGCGCGCGCACCTTGTCGGTGGTGTTGCCGGTCAGCACGTCTGTCAGATGGCCGATCCCGAAATATTCGCCCGTGCGCAGGATCGCCGACAGCGCCTTGCGCACGGCTTCGGTGCCGTCCATCACGTCAGGCGGGCTGTCGCAATGATCGCAGCCCGAACAGACCGCACAGTCTTCGCCGAAATAGGCCAGCAGCTTTTCGCGGCGGCACCCCGTCGCCTCTGCCAGACCCAGCAAGGCGTTCAAACGGCCATGGTCGGCCTCCTTGCGGTCATCCGGGGCGAGGCCCTCGTCAATCTGCGACCGGCGCAGGCGGATGTCATCAGCACCATAAAGCGTCATCGTCTCGGCGGGCGCGCCATCGCGGCCCGCGCGGCCGATTTCCTGGTAATAGGCCTCGATCGACTTTGGCAGATCCGCATGCGCGACCCAGCGGATGTCGGGCTTGTCGACGCCCATGCCGAACGCCACCGTGGCCACCACGATCAACCCATCCTCGCGGCTGAACCGCGCTTCGACATGGCGGCGCTCTTCGGCCTCCATCCCTCCGTGATAGGCGACCGCGCCGTGCCCTTCGTCGCAAAGCGCCTTGGCCAGCGATTCCGTCTTGGCCCGCGTGCCGCAATAGACGATCCCGCTCGCGCCCTTGCGCGCGGCGGCAAAGCGCAGGATCTGCTCGCGCGGCTTGTTCTTGGGCTGGAACGCCAGATGCAGGTTGGGCCGGTCGAACCCGTGCAGAAAGCTGATCGGCGGCTCGCCTGCAAACAGCTTTTGCACGATCTCGGCCTGCGTTTCGGCATCCGCCGTCGCGGTGAAGGCGGCGAGGGGAACCCCAAGATCGCGCCGCAGGTCGCCGATGCGCAGGTAATCAGGGCGAAAATCGTGGCCCCACTGGCTGACGCAATGCGCCTCGTCCACGGCGATGCGGGTCACGCCGATCCGCTTCAGCATCCGCAGCGCCGCGCCCGAAGCCAGCCGTTCGGGCGCGAGGTACAGCAGCTTGAGCGTGCCCTCCTCGGCCGCCTGCCAGACAAAATCCGTCTCTTCCTCGGTGTTGCCCGAGGTCAGCGCGCCCGCCACCACGCCCGCCTCTCGCAGGCCGCGCACCTGGTCCCGCATCAGGGCGATCAGCGGCGAGATCACCACCGTCACCCCGCCCGACATCAGCGCGGGCAGCTGGAAACACAGGGATTTGCCGCCGCCCGTGGGCATGATCGCCAAAACGTCACGGCCCTCGGCCACCGCGGTCACGATATCCTGTTGCCCGGGGCGAAAGGCCGAATGGCCAAAGACATCGCGCAGCAGCGCGGCGGCGTCTTGCATGACGTCAGCTCCCCCACAGGATTTTAGCTAAATCTGCTCTTGGGTAGAATCTGACACACTAAGATTCGGTGAACAAGGGCGGGTGCCAGAGCTGTGCCATCGACGGGCCGCGGTGCGTCGATCTGTCGGGTGTTCTGATGCGCTTTATCCCGGCCACGCCCGTGTGCAGAATGAACGGCGCGCCCAGCCTGACCAAATCGACGTGCCGGGGGGCGGCCCGTCGATGGCGCGGCGCCTTCGGCTTGATTCCGCGCCCGCGCGGCTCTCGCCTAGAAAAACACCGCCGGCAGGATGAAATCGCGCAAGGAGATCACGATGATGAACGTCACCAGCGGCGCCAGGTCCAGCGGGTGCGTGTTGGGCAGGATGTTCCGGATCGGGCGATAGATCGGCTCCAGCAGGCGATTCAGCCCGGTCCAGATCTGGTAGACCAGCGGCTGATGCAGGTTCAGCACCTGGAAATTGATCAGCCACGACATGATGATGTGGACGATCATGATAAAGAACGCGACGTCGAGGATCAGCCTCAAGATGCCGTAGATTGCCCCGAATGCGTCCATGCCGCGCGTCTCCGTCTTACCAAACTGCCCCAGCGACATACGTGTCCCTTACCCGGCCTGCAAGGCTTCCGCGAGGTCGCGGTTGACGTTG
>JAHDCH010000111.1:6025-8123 GCA_020629995.1 Pseudaestuariivita sp.
TACCGCCGCCGCATCCGCCCGTTCGAAAAATTCACCATCCGCTCGCGCCTTGCCGGGTGGGACGGGCGGTTTTTCTACATCGACCAGTCGATCTGGAAAAAGAACGGCGAATGCGCCAACCAGGCTTTGTACCGGACGGCGGTGACCGGCAAGGATGGCATCGTCCCTCCGCCTCAGGTCGCGCAGGCGATGGGCCATCCGCCAGACAGCCCGCCGCTGCCCGAATGGGTGGCAAACTGGATCGCCGCTGACGCCACCCGCCCCTGGCCACCCGAATACCCGGCGGCCTGACGCGCTACGCCACGTCACAAGACACAGATTTTGCCTTGCGCGATGCCCCCGGGCGCGGTCTAGTCGAACCGCCGGTCGTGGGAGGGTGTCTTGGCGGAAATATCACTGCGCAAGCGGGTCTGGGGATGGTTCTTTTTTGACTGGGCCAGCCAGCCTTACAACACTCTGCTGATCACGTTTGTCTTTGCGCCCTATGTGGCCGAAGTGCTGGGCGAAGGCACCACCGCACAAACCGCCTGGGGCTTTGGCATCGGCGCGGCCGGCATCGTGATCGCGCTTCTGGCGCCCTTCCTTGGGGCCATCGCCGACAGCACCGGGCGGCGGATGGTGTGGATCTGGCTCTTCTCGGCTCTCTACGTGCTCGGCTCCGCGATGCTCTGGTTCGCCGAACCGGCTGATTTCGACCTTTACCGCACGCTGTTTTTCTTTGCGATCGGCCTGATCGGGATGGAGTTTGCGACGATCTTCACCAATGCCCTTTTGCCCGACCTCGGCCCGCGTGAAGAGATCGGCAAAATCTCGGGCAATGGCTGGGCCTTTGGGTATTGCGGGGGGCTGGTGGCGCTGGTCATCATGCTTTTGCTGCTGGCCGAGAATGCCGAAACGGGCAAGACGCTGCTGGGCATTGATCCGATCTTTGGCCTTGATGCCTCGGCGCGCGAAGGCACCCGGGCCGTCGGCCCTCTGACCGCGATCTGGTACGTGGTGTTCATGGTGCCGTTCTTCCTTTGGGTGCGTGAAAATCCCTATGTGCGCGGCAACCACCCGCGCCCCTCGGTGCCCGCGATCCTGGGCGATCTCAAGCGGACCGTGCTGCGCCTGCCGCAGACGCCTTCGCTGTTCGCGTACCTGATGTCGTCGATGTTCTACCGCGATGCGCTGAACGGGATGTATGCCTTTGGCGGCATCTACGCGGCGGGCGTGCTGGGCTGGACAACAATTGACGTCGGCATCTTTGGCATCCTCGCCATCATCTCGGGCGCGATCTTTGCCGTGATCGGCGGCCGCGCCGACAGCGCCTTTGGCCCGCGCCCCGTCATCATGATCAGCCTTGTCGCGCTGACGCTGATCGCAATTGGCGTTGTCATGGTCTCTCGGACCTCGGTGTTCGGCGTGCCCGTGGCCGAAGGCTCGATCGCGCCGGATGTGGCGTTTTATATCCTCGGGTCCGGCATCGGGGCTGCGGGTGGTGTCCTGGGGGCCGCGTCGCGCACCATGCTGGTGCGTCAGGCCAACCCCGCGCGCATGACCGAAGCGTTCGGGCTCTATGCTCTCACCGGCAAGGCCACGGCATTTCTTGCGCCCATGCTGATCGGTGTGGTGACCTATGCCTCCGGCTCTCAGCAGGTCGGCGTGTCGCCGCTTATCGGCCTTTTCCTGCTCGGCATTCTGCTGCTACTCTGGGTCAAACCGGAAGGAGGCCGAGCAGCAACATGGTCCGAACCCTCTTCATCCTGAGCCTGACGCTTGTCCTGGGCAGCTGCGGTGGCGGCTCTCGGGACATCTCGGGCGACCGCTCTGCCGCGCCGCGTGCTTCGGCTGCGATCCCCGCGTCCCTGTCGACCAAACAGGCCAAGCAGCTGTTTGGCGCCAAATCCAGCGGGTCCGCGCAATCGCCCGAACCCTTTGGCGGCTATGCCCGTGGCTGTTTGGCCGGCGGGGCCGAACTGCCCGAAACCGGGCCGACCTGGCAGGCGATGCGCCTGTCGCGCAACCGCAACTGGGGCCACCCGGACACCATCGCCTATATCAAGGACCTCAGCCGCAAGGCCGCGCGCCAGCCGGGGTGGAACGGGCTCTATATCGG
>JAHDCH010000112.1 GCA_020629995.1 Pseudaestuariivita sp.
GATGGCACCAACAAGGTCGCCGCGGCGGATTGCTATGGCTACACGCTGACCACTTCGCCCAGCCCGACGCCCACCACGGTGAACGGCCAGCTGCATCCGACGATCCGCATGGACAAGGGCCAGATCAAGCGCCTGCGCATGGTCAATGCCACCAATGGCCAGACCTACGTCCCCAAGCTGCGCGTCAAGGCCGGCAGCACCGGCAAGGTGCCGCCCGTCTATGCCATTGCCGTCGACGGGATCACGCTGGAAACCTATGGCAAGGCCAACCCCGGCGAGCCGTTCTTTCGTGTGCCCTACGCCCTGCAAGAGGCACAGGACCGCGAGCTTTACTGGACCACGGGCGAAATCATCACCCTTGCTCCGGGCCAGCGGCTGGATGTGCTGATCAAGACCGACACGCCCGGCACCTACGAGCTGTATGGCGCGGCCCTTGGCGAATGCCCGATGGTGGTCGAGGATGCAAAAGACCTCAACACCTCGCTCATGGCCACGATCGAAGTGTCGTCCACACCCGTGGCCAAGGCGCAGGCCCTTCCCACGGCGAACTTTTTCAAGGACACGCGCATCAAACGCCCCGAGCGCCCCGAGGTGAACGTGGCGAACCTGCCGCAGGCGACCCAGACGCTTGAATTCAAGACGATCGGGTCAAACTTTACCTCGTCCGGGATCAAGGCGCCGCCCTTTGTGATCAACGGCCGGCATTTCGATGCGGATTTCGACGATCCCGCGCAGGTGCAGCTGTACAAGGGGCACAGCGATGTCTGGAACCTCTACAGCACCAACGACGCGCATATTTTCCACATTCATATCAACTCGTTCCAGGCCCTGGGCCGGGCCGAATACGACCGCACGCGCAAGGTCTACCGCGATCCGATCCCCTACCTGATGCCGATCTGGCGGGACACGATCTATTTCGACGGTGGCCCGCGCGACACATCGAACTCGGGCGAGTTCATCCCCGGGCGGATGGTTGTGATGGCGTCCAAGCAGGTCGACTTTACCGGCGAATTCGTCCTGCATTGTCACAATCTGTTCCACGAGGACAACGGCATGATGGTGACCGTCGCGATCCTGGATCCCAAGACAGGCGAATACGACCCGACCTGATCGTGATTTGAAACTTTGGGCGGCGCGGTTACGTCTTTAAGGGACATGAGCGCCGCCCTGCACATACCGCCTCTTGCGCGTCTGCGCGCCAGCCTGCCGCCCCGGCGGACGGTGGTCAAATGGCTGCACTGGGGCATTCTGCCGTTCTTTGTCTGGTTCATCTTTGCCGACCCCGATGCGCTGCGCCGCATGGGGCCGCGGGTGTTTCAGTTTCATTCCATGATGGGCCTGGGCTTTGTCGTCATCGCATTGGCCTGGACCGGTTTTTACCTGCGACACGGGCTGCTCAGCCGCCCGGGCCCCAAGCTGCGCGGCCCGCTGCGCAATCTGCACCGGGCGATGCACCATGCACTGATCTGGGGCGTGTTCCTTGTGGCTTTTGGCGGGTTCCTTCTGGGCCTCACCGCGTCGTTCCAGATGAAGGCCGGTGGGATCCTGCCCATCGCGCCGCCGCTGAACATGCCGCAGGCGCATCACTGGATCGGTCTGGTGCACACGTACCAATTCTATGCTTTGGCGGCGCTGGCCCTTGGCCACGCGGGGTTCCACACCTGGCGCCACGTTGCCTTGCGCGACAATGCCCTGCGCATCATGATGCCCCGGATTTTGCACCGCTGGCTGTAGCGCGGCGTCTGGCCCTCGGGGCAGAGCCTGCTATCCTGCGCAAAACAAGCCACCCGAGCGAGCCCATGACCCAGACCGCCCCGCAGCAAGACCACCGCTTTCCCTGCGATCAATGCGGCGCCGATCTGCGCTTTGATCCCGGTGAGGGCCAGCTGGCCTGCGACCATTGCGGCAACACCCGGTCGCTGGACACCGCCGCGCCCTGGGGCGGGGCGATTTCCGAGCTCGACTTTCGCCGCGCCCTGAACGAGGCGCTGCCGCTCGAGGAAATGGAAGAGACCCGCGTTTCGACCTGTCCCAACTGCGCCGCGCAGGTCGAATTCGACCCCAACGTGCATGCCGCCGAATGCCCGTTTTGCGCGACGCCGGTTGTCACGGACACCGGCGCACACCGGCATTTCAAACCCAAAGGGCTGCTGCCCTTTGCCTTTGACGAAAGCACCGCGCGCGCCTCGATGACCGACTGGCTGGGCGCGCTGTGGTTTGCGCCCAATGGTCTGCAGGACTACGCCCGCAAGGGGCGCCGGATGCAGGGTATCTACGTGCCCTACTGGACCTTCGACGCCGACACCCGGTCAGCCTACAAGGGCGAACGCGGCGTGGTGTATTATGAAACGCACACTGTCGTGCGGGATGGCAAGCGCGTGCAGCAGCAGGTGCCCAAGGTCCGCTGGACGCCCAAATCGGGGCGCGTTGCGCGGTTTTTCGACGATGTTCTGGTGCTGGCCTCGCGGTCGTTGCCGAAACGGTTCACCGATGCGCTTGAACCCTGGGACCTGTCGGCGCTGGAACCCTACCGTCCCGAATTCCTGGCCGGGTTCCGCGCCGAAGGCTATTCTGTCGATCTGGATGAAGGCTTTCACGAGGCACGCGCCCACATGGACCGGGTGATCGCGCGTGACGTCAAGTTCGACATTGGCGGCGACCGTCAGCGCATCCACGCCATCGACACCGCCGTCAGCGATGTGACGTTCAAACATATCCTTTTGCCGGTCTGGCTTGCGGCCTACAAATACCGGGGCAAGACCTATCGGTTCGTGGTCAACGGGCGCACAGGCCGGGTGCAGGGCGAACGGCCCTATTCGGCAATCAAGATCGCAATTGCCGTGCTCATTGGTCTGATCCTCGCGGCGATCGCGGGCTACATCTTTGCGACCACGCAATGACCGATCCCGCCGCCTTTGACACCACGATGCGCGCGCGCTGGTCCTGCCGGGCCTTTCTGGCCGATCCCGTCCCGCAGGATGTGACCACGGCAATTGTGAACACCGCAGCCCGCGTCCCCACATGGAACAACGTGCAGCCCTGGGGCGTGATCGTCACCCGGCCCGCCACGACGGACGCGTTCCGCGCACACCTGCTGGAACACGTGCCCAGCACCGAACAGCAGCCCGACATCCCCTTTCCCACCGCCTACGAAGGCGTCTACAAGCAGCGCCGCTATGACTGCGCCATGCAGCTGTATGATGCCGTGGGATGCACCGGCGACAGGGCTGCATCGGCCCGGCAATCGCTGCGCAACTTTGCCCTGTTCGACGCGCCCCATGTTGCGATCCTGCACAGCCCCGCCGCACTTGGAGCCTATGGCGCGCTCGATTGCGGGGCCTTTGCTGCGGCCTTTGCCACCGCCGCGCAAACACATGGCGTGGCCAGCATCGTGCAGGCGGCTCTGGCCGCCTACAGCCCGCTGGTGCGCGGCTTTTTCGACATCCCCGAGGACCGGCTGATTGTCTGTGCCATCTCCTTCGGCTGGCCGGACATGGACGCGCCGGAAAACCGCTACCGCACGCCCCGCGTGCCCGCAGATAAGGTCATGGACTGGCGATGAGAGCCCTTTTGCAACGCGTGACGCAGGCCTCGGTCTCGGTCGAGGACAAGGTGATCGGCCAGACCGGCCCGGGCCTGTTGATCCTGGTCTGCGCCATGCCTGGCGATGATACAGCAACAGCCGAGAAACTGGCCGCCAAGATCGCCAAACTGCGGATCTTTGCCGATGACGCGGGCAAGATGAACCTGTCACTGGCAGACAGCGGCGGCGGCGCTCTGGTCGTGTCGCAATTCACCCTGGCCGCCGATACGTCGCGTGGCACCCGCCCCGGCTTTTCCTACGCTGCCAAGCCCGATCAGGCCCGCGCCCTCTACGAACACTTCGCCTCCGCCATCTCCGCCCTCGGCATCCCCACGGAAACCGGCGAGTTTGGCGCCGACATGGCCGTCAGCCTCACCAATGACGGCCCCGTCACGATCTGGATGGATACAGATACCTGAGGCGTCCGTCCTTCTTCTGGCCAGAAATATCCCGGGGGGAGCGTTCAAAATTTTCGTACGAAAATTTTGAACGCTCCCCCCGGGATATTTCTGGCCAGAAGAAGGACGGACGCCTCAGGTATCTGTATCCATCCAGATCGTGACGGGGCCGTCATTGGTGAGGCTGACGGCCATGTCGGCGCCAAACTCGCCGGTTTCCGTGGGGATGCCGAGGGCGGAGATGGCGGAGGCGAAGTGTTCGTAGAGGGCGCGGGCCTGATCGGGCTTGGCAGCGTAGGAAAAGCCGGGGCGGGTGCCACGCGACGTATCGGCGGCCAGGGTGAATTGCGACACGACCAGAGCGCCGCCGCCGCTGTCTGCCAGTGACAGGTTCATCTTGCCCGCGTCATCGGCAAAGATCCGCAGTTTGGCGATCTTGGCGGCCAGTTTCTCGGCTGTTGCTGTATCATCGCCAGGCATGGCGCAGACCAGGATCAACAGGCCCGGGCCGGTCTGGCCGATCACCTTGTCCTCGACCGAGACCGAGGCCTGCGTCACGCGTTGCAAAAGGGCTCTCATCGCCAGTCCATGACCTTATCTGCGGGCACGCGGGGCGTGCGGTAGCGGTTTTCCGGCGCGTCCATGTCCGGCCAGCCGAAGGAGATGGCACAGACAATCAGCCGGTCCTCGGGGATGTCGAAAAAGCCGCGCACCAGCGGGCTGTAGGCGGCCAGAGCCGCCTGCACGATGCTGGCCACGCCATGTGTTTGCGCGGCGGTGGCAAAGGCCGCAGCAAAGGCCCCGCAATCGAGCGCGCCATAGGCTCCAAGTGCGGCGGGGCTGTGCAGGATCGCAACATGGGGCGCGTCGAACAGGGCAAAGTTGCGCAGCGATTGCCGGGCCGATGCAGCCCTGTCGCCGGTGCATCCCACGGCATCATACAGCTGCATGGCGCAGTCATAGCGGCGCTGCTTGTAGACGCCTTCGTAGGCGGTGGGAAAGGGGATGTCGGGCTGCTGTTCGGTGCTGGGCACGTGTTCCAGCAGGTGTGCGCGGAACGCGTCCGTCGTGGCGGGCCGGGTGACGATCACGCCCCAGGGCTGCACGTTGTTCCATGTGGGGACGCGGGCTGCGGTGTTCACAATTGCCGTGGTCACATCCTGCGGGACGGGATCGGCCAGAAAGGCCCGGCAGGACCAGCGCGCGCGCATCGTGGTGTCAAAGGCGGCGGGATCGGTCATTGCGTGGTCGCAAAGATGTAGCCCGCGATCGCCGCGAGGATCAGACCAATGAGCACGGCAATTGCGATCTTGATTGCCGAATAGGGCCGTTCGCCCTGCACCCGGCCTGTGCGCCCGTTGACCACGAACCGATAGGTCTTGCCCCGGTATTTGTAGGCCGCAAGCCAGACCGGCAAAAGGATATGTTTGAACGTCACATCGCTGACGGCGGTGTCGATGGCGTGGATGCGCTGACGGTCGCCGCCAATGTCGAACTTGACGTCACGCGCGATCACCCGGTCCATGTGGGCGCGTGCCTCGTGAAAGCCTTCATCCAGATCGACAGAATAGCCTTCGGCGCGGAACCCGGCCAGGAATTCGGGACGGTAGGGTTCCAGCGCCGACAGGTCCCAGGGTTCAAGCGCATCGGTGAACCGTTTCGGCAACGACCGCGAGGCCAGCACCAGAACATCGTCGAAAAACCGCGCAACGCGCCCCGATTTGGGCGTCCAGCGGACCTTGGGCACCTGCTGCTGCACGCGCTTGCCATCCCGCACGACAGTGTGCGTTTCATAATACACCACGCCGCGTTCGCCCTTGTAGGCTGACCGGGTGTCGGCGTCGAAGGTCCAGTAGGGCACGTAGATACCCTGCATCCGGCGCCCCTTGCGGGCGTAGTCCTGCAGACCATTGGGCGCAAACCACAGCGCGCCCAGCCAGTCGGTCATCGAGGCGCGCGCGGTGCTTTCGTCAAAGGCAAAGGGCAGCAGCCCTTTGGGTTTGAAATGCCGGTGTGCGCCGGTGTCCGTGACAACCGGCGTCGCGCAAAACGGGCATTCGGCGGCATGCACGTTGGGGTCGAATTCGACCTGCGCGGCGCAGTTGGGACAGGTCGAAACGCGGGTCTCTTCCATTTCCTCGAGCGGCAGCGCCTCGTTCAGGGCGCGGCGAAAGTCGAGCTCGGAAATCGCCCCGCCCCAGGGCGCGGCGGTGTCCAGCGACCGGGTGTTGCCGCAATGGTCGCAGGCCAGCTGGCCCTCACCGGGATCAAAGCGCAGATCGGCGCCGCATTGATCGCAGGGAAAGCGGTGGTCTTGCTGCGGGGCGGTCTGGGTCATGGGCTCGCTCGGGTGGCTTGTTTTGCGCAGGATAGCAGGCTCTGCCCCGAGGGCCAGACGCCGCGCTACAGCCAGCGGTGCAAAATCCGGGGCATCATGATGCGCAGGGCATTGTCGCGCAAGGCAACGTGGCGCCAGGTGTGGAACCCCGCGTGGCCAAGGGCCAGCGCCGCCAAAGCATAGAATTGGTACGTGTGCACCAGACCGATCCAGTGATGCGCCTGCGGCATGTTCAGCGGCGGCGCGATGGGCAGGATCCCACCGGCCTTCATCTGGAACGACGCGGTGAGGCCCAGAAGGAACCCGCCAAAAGCCACAAGGAACACGCCCCAGATCAGTGCATGGTGCATCGCCCGGTGCAGATTGCGCAGCGGGCCGCGCAGCTTGGGGCCCGGGCGGCTGAGCAGCCCGTGTCGCAGGTAAAAACCGGTCCAGGCCAATGCGATGACGACAAAGCCCAGGCCCATCATGGAATGAAACTGAAACACCCGCGGCCCCATGCGGCGCAGCGCATCGGGGTCGGCAAAGATGAACCAGACAAAGAACGGCAGAATGCCCCAGTGCAGCCATTTGACCACCGTCCGCCGGGGCGGCAGGCTGGCGCGCAGACGCGCAAGAGGCGGTATGTGCAGGGCGGCGCTCATGTCCCTTAAAGACGTAACCGCGCCGCCCAAAGTTTCAAATCACGATCAGGTCGGGTCGTATTCGCCTGTCTTGGGATCCAGGATCGCGACGGTCACCATCATGCCGTTGTCCTCGTGGAACAGATTGTGACAATGCAGGACGAATTCGCCGGTAAAGTCGACCTGCTTGGACGCCATCACAACCATCCGCCCGGGGATGAACTCGCCCGAGTTCGATGTGTCGCGCGGGCCACCGTCGAAATAGATCGTGTCCCGCCAGATCGGCATCAGGTAGGGGATCGGATCGCGGTAGACCTTGCGCGTGCGGTCGTATTCGGCCCGGCCCAGGGCCTGGAACGAGTTGATATGAATGTGGAAAATATGCGCGTCGTTGGTGCTGTAGAGGTTCCAGACATCGCTGTGCCCCTTGTACAGCTGCACCTGCGCGGGATCGTCGAAATCCGCATCGAAATGCCGGCCGTTGATCACAAAGGGCGGCGCCTTGATCCCGGACGAGGTAAAGTTTGACCCGATCGTCTTGAATTCAAGCGTCTGGGTCGCCTGCGGCAGGTTCGCCACGTTCACCTCGGGGCGCTCGGGGCGTTTGATGCGCGTGTCCTTGAAAAAGTTCGCCGTGGGAAGGGCCTGCGCCTTGGCCACGGGTGTGGACGACACTTCGATCGTGGCCATGAGCGAGGTGTTGAGGTCTTTTGCATCCTCGACCACCATCGGGCATTCGCCAAGGGCCGCGCCATACAGCTCGTAGGTGCCGGGCGTGTCGGTCTTGATCAGCACATCCAGCCGCTGGCCCGGAGCAAGGGTGATGATTTCGCCCGTGGTCCAGTAAAGCTCGCGGTCCTGTGCCTCTTGCAGGGCGTAGGGCACACGAAAGAACGGCTCGCCGGGGTTGGCCTTGCCATAGGTTTCCAGCGTGATCCCGTCGACGGCAATGGCATAGACGGGCGGCACCTTGCCGGTGCTGCCGGCCTTGACGCGCAGCTTGGGGACGTAGGTCTGGCCATTGGTGGCATTGACCATGCGCAGGCGCTTGATCTGGCCCTTGTCCATGCGGATCGTCGGATGCAGCTGGCCGTTCACCGTGGTGGGCGTCGGGCTGGGCGAAGTGGTCAGCGTGTAGCCATAGCAATCCGCCGCGGCGACCTTGTTGGTGCCATC
>JAHDCH010000113.1 GCA_020629995.1 Pseudaestuariivita sp.
CATCGCGGCCCCATCGCGGGCAAACGCGTCGTGTGGTCGGGCGATGGCAACAACGTCTGCGCCTCGTTCCTGCATGCAGCGGCCCAGTTCGGCTTTGACATGACCTTTGTGGGGCCCGAAGTGCTCGACCCCGAGCCCGAGTTCGTGCAGCTCGCGCGTGATGCGGGCGTCGATGTGCAGATCAAGCGTGACATCCTGCCCGCCGTCGAAGGCGCCGACCTTGTGGTGACCGATACCTGGATCTCGATGCACCAGAGCCAGACCGCGCGGGAACGCCGGCACAACCTGTTGCGTCCCTATCAGGTGGATTCCCACGTGATGAAGGCCGCAGGACCTCAGGCCCTGTTCATGCATTGCCTGCCCGCCCACCGAAACGAAGAGGCCACCTCCGAGGTGATGGACGGCCCCCAATCGGTGATCTTTGACGAGGCTGAAAACCGGCTCCATGCGCAAAAGGCGATCATGCGTCACTGCCTCGGCCTCTAGCCACGATTTTTCGCCGAAAAATCGCAGCCCCTTGCGCCCGGCACACCGCTGTATACCTTCCCCCTGACCACAAGCGGGAGGGGACCCATGTCCAAAGCACAGATCGGCGTTTACGGCCTTGGCACCATGGGCAGCGCTCTTGCGCTCAACATGGCCGAAAACGGGTTCGAAGTGGCGGTGACCAACCGCGAAACCTCGTGGATCGACGATTTCGTGACCGAGGCAGCGGATCTCGCCGGCAACCTGCACGCGCATGACACGCTTGAGGCCTTTGTGGCCGATCTCGCCACCCCCCGCGTGATCCTGTTCATGATCCCCTCGGGCAAGCCGATGGACATGATGCTTGACGCAATCATCCCGCTCCTTGAGCCGGGCGATACGGTGATCGACGGCGGGAATGCCGATTTCCACCTGACCCGCGCGCGTTCTGCGCGGCTGGCCGAGCATGATCTGCACTTTGTGGGCATGGGCGTCTCGGGCGGCGAAGCCGGCGCGCGCAAAGGCCCGTCGATGATGGTCGGCGGCACGCCCCACAGCTGGCAGCAGCTTGGCCCCATCTTGCGCGCCATCGCCGCCACCTTCGAGGGCGACCCTTGTGTCGACCTGATGGGCCCCGACGGGGCCGGGCATTTCGTGAAAACCGTGCACAACGGCATCGAATATGCCGACATGCAGATGATCGCCGAGCTTTACGGCCTGATGCGCCACGGCGCGGGCCGCACGCCTGCGCAAATCTCCGAAACCTTCGCCGCCTGGAACGATGGCCCGCTCAAATCCTACCTCGTCGAGATCACCGCCGATGTGCTGTCCTACGCCGACCCGGGCACAGACACGCCGATGATCGACGTGATCCTTGATGCTGCCGGGCAAAAAGGCACCGGCCGCTGGACGGTGATCGAAGCCATCAAGCTTGGCCAATCGGCCTCCGCCATCGAAGCCGCCGTGGGCGGGCGCGCGTGGTCCGCCGAGAAAGAGACGCGCGGCCTTGTCGAAGACGCGCTGGGCGGGGACCGGGCCGCCTATGACCCCGGCGCGGACGACCTGGCCGAGGCCTTCCTCTGTGCTCGTGCTCTGGGATATGCCCAAGGCTTTCGCATCCTGCGCGCGGCGTCCGAAGATTATGACTGGGGCCTCGACTATGCGCGCATCGCCGAAGTCTGGCGGGCCGGGTGCATCATCCGCTCGGCGCTGCTGGATGACATATCGGACGCTTTCCGCGCCAGCCCTCCCCAGGGCGAGCTGATCCTTGCTCCGGCCTTTGTGGCCTTGCTCCGCCGCACCTTGCCCGCCCTGCGCCGGGTGGTCAGCGGGGCCACTGCGGCGGGCCATGCGATCCCTGCTCTGTCGGGTGCTCTGGCCTTTGCCGACAGCATGCGCCAGGGGCGCGGCACGGCTGCGGTGATCCAGGCACAGCGGGACCGGTTCGGCTATCACGGGTTCAAACGGCTGGACCGGGACGGCGATCACCACGGCCCCTGGTGGGACTAGCGCGGGGGGACGTAAAATTTTCGCAGAGGAATTTTACGTCTTCCGGCGTTTCGCGCGCAGCGTCGGGTCCGCCTGCGTCGGGTCTTCGGGCCAGGGATGCTTGGGGTAGCGCCCGCGCATGTCCTTGCGAACATCCGCGTAAGAGCCGGCCCAGAAACCCGGGATGTCCTGCGTGGTCTGGATCGGCTTTTGCCCCGGCGACAGCAGCGTCACCTTCAGCGCACGCCCGCCCACGCGCGGGTGCGTGGTCTGGCCGAACATCTCTTGCAGGCGCAGCGTGATTTCGGGCGGGTCCGAGCCATAGTCGATCGGGATTTTCCGCCCCAGCGGCGTGGTAAAGGCGCCCGGAACCTCGCGGTCCAGCCGCTGCTGCGCGTCCCAGTCCAGCATCGCCTGCAAGGCGTCATGCAGGTCAAAATTGCGCCAGGCGGCGGCGGTCTTGAGCCCGCTGAGATAGGGCAAAAGCCACGCCTCCCGCGTCTCCATCAGCGCGGCCTCCGACATGTCGGGCATCCTGTCCACCAGCGCCACCCTTGCGCGTAGACGCTCGGCGGCGGGGGAAAAGTGCAAGCCCAGATCGGCCACCCCGTCCAGCATGGCGCGCGCCACGGCATCTTGCGGCACATCGCGCCAGATCCGGTCGTCCAGCACCACCGGCCCCAGCCTCTCCTGCTGGCGCGCGATCACCCGCCGGTCGCGCTTCGACCAGTGGCACAGGTTCTCCCATGCTGGCCTGGCCACCTCGCGGATCTCGGCGGCGCTGATCTGAAGCGCCGCGCGCACGCGGGCCTCGCGCGGGTGGCCATCGGTTTCGGTGATCACCACAAATGGCGCGGCGGCCAGCGTATCGCCGTCAGGCAGCACAGCGCCCTTGCCCCCCGCCATCACATAGCGCGGAGCATCGCCCGGCCTGCGCTGGGCGATGCCGTCCGGATAGGCCAGCGCCGCCATCTGCGCCGCGCTCAGCCCGCCGGCATCCGGCGCGCCCCGGCCAAGGCGCTTTGCCTCCTGCTGCACCCGGTCGAGCCCCGCCCGGTCGATCCCAAAGGGGCGCGTGTCGCGAAAGGCGCGCGGATCCTTCAGCGCCTCGAGCCGCAGGCCCAGATCGACCGGCGCGCCCTGCAGAATGTCGCGCTCGCCCATCAGCGCGGCCAGAGGCGCCGCATCGCGGCCCGCGCGGGCCAGCATATGCGCAAGGCGCGGGTGGACCGGCATCCGCGCCAGATTGCGCCCGTGGTCCGTGATCGCGCCGCCGGGGTCCAGCGCACCCAGCCGTGCCAGCAAGGCGCGCGCCTCGGCATAAGCGCCTTCCGGCGGCCGGGTCAGAAACGGCAGCGCATCCGGCGCTGCTCCCCAGAGTGCCAGCTCAAGCGCGAGCGCGGCCAGATCCGCCGCCTCGATCTCGGCCGGTGGGTGCGCGGCCAGCGCGCCGTCTTCGCCCTTGGTCCACATGCGGCGGGCCACGCCGGGCGCAACCCGGCCTGCGCGGCCCGCGCGCTGGGCTGCTTCGGCGCGGGTGACCTTTTCGGTGACCAGCCGGGTCATGCCGGACCCGGGGTCGAACCGCGCGCGCCTTGCCAGCCCTGCGTCGATCACGACACGCACGTCCTCGATGGTCAGCGATGTCTCGGCGATGGAGGTGGCCAGCACAACCTTGCGCCCTGTGCGGGCCGGCTGGATCGCCGCGCGCTGCTGGGCAAAGGGCAGGGCCCCGTACAGAGGATGCACCGTCACGCCGCCGCCCGGATCGCCCAGCCTTTGCGCGACGCGGCGGATCTCGCCTGCTCCGGGCAGAAACACGAGGATGCCGCCGTCCTCCCGGGCAAGGGCCGTGCGGATTTCGGCGGCCACGGCATCCTCCAGCCGCGTCTTGCCCAAGGGCCGGTCCAGATGCGCCACCTTCACCGGAAACGCCCGGCCTTCCGACCGGATGGTCGGGGCCTCCATCAGCGCCGCCAGCGGCCCGGCGTCCAGCGTGGCCGACATGGCGATCAGGATCAGATCGTCCCTCAGCGCGCCGGCCACCTCAAGGCACAGCGCCAGCCCCAGATCCGCATTCAGCGACCTTTCGTGGAATTCGTCAAAGATCACCGCGCCCACGCCGGGCAGGTCCGGGTCCGATTGCAGCATCCGGGTCAGGATGCCTTCGGTCACCACCTCGATGCGGGTGGACTTGGACACTTCGCTGGCGCCGCGCATCCGGTAGCCCACCGTCTGGCCCGCGCGCTCGCCCAGCGTTTCGGCCATGCGCTCGGCCGCGGCGCGGGCGGCCAGCCTGCGCGGCTCGAGCATCAGGATGCGCCCATCCGTCACCCCGGCCTCCAGCAGCGCCAGCGGCACGCGGGTTGTCTTGCCCGCGCCCGGCGGCGCTTCGAGCACCGCGCGCCCGTGCGCCCGCACCGCCGCGATCAGATCGGGCAGCGCCGCGTCGATAGGCAGCGCGTCAGCGGCGCACAAGAATGACCTGCCCCAGCCCCATGGGCAGCGTCACCCGGTTGGCGCGGTACAGGCCCCTGCCGGCGGGTTGATATTCCAGCTCGAACGCAAAGGTGCTGCCGGCTTCCAGCTCGGCCTCGGAATAGCCTTCGGTCCGGGTCAGGCGGCCCACGCAGGTCACCGCTCCGCCGCGTGGCTTGGGCTCACGGGTCTTCAGCTGCATCCGCCGTGCGCCGTCATAGATGGCCAGGTCCAGCCGGCACAAATCGTTCGGCTCTCTGGGCTGCATCACCATCCAGATGGCGGTGGCCGGGTCCATCAGACCCATGGCGTCGGTCTTGTCGGGGGTCAGCCAGTGGTCTTCGGGGCCGCCCTTGTAGCGCGCCGCCGGCACCCCGGCCACGTCCCAGCCCAGGCTCACCGCTCCGCGCCGCCCGGCAATGTCGCTGGTTTCCGAATACTTGGCCGGGACATAGCCTCCGCTGTCCAGCGTGCCCGACACCTTGGCGTCAAACTTCGCGGCCAGGTCGCCCTTGAGCTTCAGCGCCACCTGCGCGGCATAGCTTTCGGCCTTGTCGCGCCCCTGCATCCGCAGATCGCCCGACTTTTTGCCCTGCACATAGACGTCAAAGCGCATCTTGTCCGCCACCGGATCGGCGCTGGCGGCGCCCGTTCCGATCCCCAGCGCCACAAGCGCCGCATAAATCACCCGCATCCTCGGTCCTCCGGCTGGACATGCGCCCCCGGAGAAAGCAAAAACCAAAGGACCGGTCAACCGCGCAGAGCCGAATGCCCATGTCCTCGCACCCCCTTGCCGATCCTTTGCGCTCTGGCGACCGCCGTGCTCTTGCGCGGGCGATCACGCTGGTCGAAAGCACGCGCTCCGATCACCGGGCCGAGGCGGTGACCCTGCTCGAGGCCGTCCGCGGGGACGGACGAGAAGCCCTGCGCATCGGCCTGTCGGGCACGCCCGGGGTGGGCAAATCCACCTTCATCGAAAGCTTTGGCATGTTCCTGACGGGGCAGGGGCTGCGCGTTGCCGTTCTGGCCGTTGATCCGTCCTCGACCCGCTCGGGCGGGTCGATCCTTGGGGACAAGACGCGCATGGACCGCCTGTCGCGCGAGCGTGGGGCCTTTATCCGGCCTTCGCCCTCGGGCGCTCACCTGGGCGGTGTGGCGCGCCGCACCCGCGAGGCGGCCACCCTGTGCGAGGCAGCCGGCTTTGACGTGATCCTGATCGAAACCGTGGGCGTCGGCCAGTCCGAGACCGCCGTCGCCGACATGACCGACCTGTTCATCCTGCTGCTCGCGCCCGCGGGCGGGGACGAGCTTCAGGGCGTCAAGCGCGGCATCATGGAAATGGCCGACCTGATCCTGATCAACAAGGCCGACGGCGATCTCAAACATGCGGCCATGCGCACCTGCGCCGACTATGCGGGCGCCTTGCGCCTGTTGCGCAAACGGCCTTATGACCCGCCCGAATTTCCCAAGGCGATGACCGTTTCGGCCCTGCACGAAGACGGGCTGGCCGGCGCCTGGGACCAGATGCAGACGCTCGATGCCTGGCGCACCGCCCAGGGCCACCGTGCCAGCCGCCGTGCCGCGCAGGCCCGCCACTGGTTTCACGAGGATGTCCGCCGCGCGTTGCTGGCCCGTCTCGATGCGCCAGAGGTACGCGCCCGGATGGACAGCCTTGGCACCGCCATTACCGACGGTGACATCACCACCGCCGAAGCCACCGAACAGATGCGGCTGTTGCTGGGGCAGGGGGCAGAGGCGTGAGCCTCGATCCGCACCTGCTGTTCGACGGGGCCAAGCTGCGCGTCACCGTTTTCAACCCCGGCCAGCGCAAGCTTTTCACCTCGTTCCGCCAGCGCGTGCCGAACCCCGGCTCCTTCACCGATGCCGAAGCGGTGCGCAGCTTTACCGACCGAAACTACACTCACCTGCATATCCAGTCGCGCCAGAACGACTGGTACATCAACACCGAAACCAAGGAGATGGAGGCCGCCATCTTGGCCTTCACCGCCGAGTTCTCCAAATCGGTGGCCATGGGCTTTTCCATGGGCGGCTATGGCGCCCTGCGCTTTGCCCGGGCGCTGCGGTTGACCGACGGGATGTATGTCTCGGCCTCGTCGATCCCGCCTTTCCATGCCGACTTCGATCACCGCTACCAACCCGATGCCCCGCCCTGGAAAAAGGCGCTGTCTCTGCTCGAAGACCACGGCAAGCCAGACCTCACCGGCCTCTACCTCTATGACCCGTTCCGCCGCCGTGACCTTTTGCATTCGCGCCGCCTGACCGCGCTGCAGCCCGGCGTTGTGCATGCGCGGCTGAATGGCGGCGGGCACCCGGCGACGCAAGTCATCAACGGGGCGCGCAACTTTTCCCAATTGCAGAAATTCCTGCGCTCGGGCCGCATGACGCGCGACCGGGTCACCGCGCTCCACCGCGACAGCCGCTATGCCGCGCCGGTCTACTGGCGGCACATGGCCGAGGTCGCGGCCAAACATGGCCGCCCCGCCTTTGCCGAGGCCTGTTCGGCGCAATACGAGACGCTCAAGGCCCTCAAGGACAAACGCTAGGGCCGGGCCGCGTCAAAGGCACCTGAATCCGGCGCCCTTGGGGTTGACGCCCCCCCGCCTTTCATCTTATCCCGCGCGGACGGAATTCCCGGACGCCGCGTGCGTCCGTTTCATTTTGGTCCCACGCTGCCAGCATCGGTTCAGGGGCCTGACGCAAACAAGGACCTGAGACATGTCGCGCCGCTGCGAACTTACCGGTAAAGGCCCCATGGTTGGCAACAATGTCAGCCACGCCAACAACAAGACCAAACGCCGCTTCCTGCCCAACCTGAACGACACCACGCTGCATTCCGAAGCGCTGGGCCGTGCCGTCAAGCTGCGCATCTCGGCAGCCGCGCTGCGTTCGGTGGATCACCGTGGCGGTCTGGACGCCTTCCTGCTCAAGGCAAAAGACGCCGAGCTGTCGTCGAACGCCCTGAAGGTCAAGAAAGAGATCATGAAGGCCCAGGCCTCGGCCTGATCGCCTTTCATCTGAAACAAAAGCGCCCCGCGACCGGCTCGCGGGGCGCTTTTGCGTTTTGTCGCACCGCTTGGCACCGGGGCCCGTCCGGCATACCTAAGCCATATGCGACTCAGCTTTCGCCTTTGCCTGACTTGCCTACTGGCGGTGTCCCTTGTTTGGGCCGGTCTTGGCGTATCCGCGCGCGCGGGCGAAGGGCCGGCAGCCCAGCGGATCGTGCTTTGTGTCGATGGCGCGACGGCGCATGTCTGGATCGATGCCTCGGGCGCGCCTGTGACCGCTCCGCATGGGGACTGCGCCCATTGCATCCTCGCTGCCGCTGACGTGCCACCCGCCGCGCCTGCGCCTCTGGCCCGCGCCGCCGCGACCCGCGTTGTAGCCTTGGCGCCGCCGGTGTTCCTCTCTCTGGCGGCTCTGCCCGCGCCCCGTGCGCGTGCGCCCCCGGCTGTGTGACCTTTCCATCCGTTCACGACACAGACCTTATTCAGAGAGACAACATGCTCACCCAGCTTACCCGCGCTTCAGCTCTTGCCCTGCTATGCCTCAGCGCTCCGGCCCTTGCGGGCGAAGGCCACGGCGACGACCCCGCCGCCAAAGACACCTCCGCCATGGCCGCCCCCCATGTCGTCGCGGTGAC
>JAHDCH010000114.1 GCA_020629995.1 Pseudaestuariivita sp.
AGCTTTCATGGACATCCAGCGGATCGGCGTGATTGGCGCAGGCCAGATGGGCAACGGAATTGCGCATGTGATGGCATCGGCAGGCTATGATGTCCTGCTGACCGACATCTCCGAAGACGCGCTTTCCAAAGCCTTGAAAACAATCGGGAAAAACCTGGAACGCCAGGTCTCTCGGGATATCATCTCGGCCGCGGACAAGGAATCTGCGCTGGCGCGGATCTCCACCACGGCAACGCTCACCGATCTTGGTGCGACCGACCTCGTGATCGAGGCCGCGACCGAACGCGAAACCATCAAACAGGCGATTTTCGAAGACCTGGTGCCGCATCTTCAGCCGCACACGATTCTTACTTCAAATACGTCTTCAATTTCGATCACCCGGCTGGCCAGCCGTACGGACCGCCCGGAAAAGTTCATGGGCTTTCACTTCATGAACCCTGTTCCGGTGATGCAGCTGGTCGAGCTGATCCGCGGGATCGCCACCGATGAGGCAACGTTCACGGCCTGCCGTGACGTGGTGGACCGGCTGGGCAAAACAGCAGCCACCGCCGAAGACTTCCCGGCCTTCATCGTCAACCGCATCCTTATGCCGATGATCAACGAAGCGGTCTACACGCTCTACGAAGGTGTCGGGAACGTCACCTCGATCGACATGGCAATGAAGCTGGGCACGAACCACCCCATGGGCCCTCTCGAGCTGGCCGATTTCATCGGGCTCGACACCTGCCTTGCGATCATGAACGTGCTGCATGACGGTCTGGCCGACACCAAATACCGCCCCTGCCCCCTGCTCACCAAATATGTCGAGGCCGGGTGGCTGGGCCGCAAGACCAAACGCGGGTTCTACGACTACCGTGGCGACACGCCCGTTCCGACGCGCTGAAAATTTTTCGTCAGGAAAATTTGTGTCCCCCAGAATTTTCGCACGGAAAATTCTGTCAGCGCTCGTCTTTCAGGGCCAGCGTACGATCGCGCAGCCAGGCCATGAAACCGCGCGGGTTCGACGCCCAGCGGTCAATGTCCTCCTGGGCGACCGGCTCTCCGACAACCGGCGCCTGCGGCTTGTTCAGCGCGTGCACCACCTCGAACAACAGCAGGCCCTGCCGCAGCACCGCGGCCGTCTTGTTGGCCATCTGGTACCAGCGGGAATTCTGACCGGGAAAGTACACCGGCAGAACCTTCGCGCCCGACCTATGGATCATCTTGGCGGTAAACGGGTTCCATTCCCGCTCGATCGCCGGGCCGAACCATGTCTCGCTTGCCGCCACCACGCCTGACGGGAACAGCACGATCACGCCGCCCTCCTTCAGGTGATCCATCGCCTGCTTGCGCATCACAAGGTTCTTTTGCAGCGCGTCTTCCTCGTGCGGAAAGGGCACCGGGATCATGAATTCCTCGATCTCGCCCACGCCCGTCAACAGCGACCGCGTCAGGATCTTGTAATCTGTGCGCACCTTGCCGATCAGCTCGGCCAGGACCATCCCGTCCACCAGCCCGTGCGGGTGGTTCGCGGTGATGATGACCGGCCCGGTTTTCGGGATGCGGTCGATCTGGTGCTGCGGGGTGACGATGTCGATCCCCATCACGCCCAGCGCCTGTTTCCAGAAGCCTTGCCCATAGGGCACGCCCATTGCCTCGAACCGGCGGATCAGGCGCAACAGCCGTATCTTGCCGGTCAACAGCTCCATCGTCTGGATCGTCTTGCGGGCCCACCAGTTTTCAAACGTGTTGGCATAGCTCAGGCGGCGGCGGTCATATGCCTCGTCCGCCAGATTGCTGCCGTCCCCCTGACCCACCGGGCGGTCGACCGGACGGTTGGGCATCATGGCCGTCTTTTGCTGCGTTCCGTCAACCACGTGCGTCACACCTTACCCGAGCCTGGCACCACCCGTGCGATGCGCTCAATTCTCTTCGCCGAACCGGCTTGCCACCAAGGCTTCGATCGCACCGGCAAGATCGGAGGCCTGCGCGCCCGACGTTCGCACCTCAATAAAGGTTCCCTTTGAGGCTGCCAACATCAAAAGCCCCATGATCGAATCGCCCTCGGCACTCAGCCCGTCCTTCGAGATTTCGGCCCGCGCATCATAGCCTTCGACCAGCTCCACCAGCTTGGCCGATGCCCTTGCGTGCAGCCCCTTTGTGTTGACGATTTCAAGGCTTCGATAGGTCGGATCTGTCATTCTGTCGGGCCGTTACGAAATATTCTTGCTGTCGATATACTTTCGACCAGCCGACAGCGCCCGGTCAACCGCTTCGTCCACGCCCATCCGGCGACACTTGGCCAGCTTGATCAAAAGCGGCAGGTTCGCGCCATAGACGATGCGCCGATTGTCGGGGGCGCAGGCCTTCAGGCTCAGGTTCGACGGCGATCCGCCGAACATGTCGGTCACCACCACCACGCCGTCTCCGCTGTCGACCGCGTCGGCGGCAGCGCAGATTTCGGTCTGCTTTTCGGCGCGATCGTCTTCGGGGCCGATGGCGATGGCGCGCATGTTGTCGCGCTTGCCGACGACATGCTCGACCGCCGACAGATATTCTGCCGCCAGCCCCCCATGCGCTACAATCACGATCCCGATCACCTGGCTGCCTCGCTGGGCCCGCGCGCCTCGCCTTCGGGCGCGATTCCCTGACGTTCCAATTCCCGGTGCCTTACTGACACCTGCCAGCCCGCCTCTGCAAGCCCGCGCGACATCGTCTCGGCCAGTGTGACTGACCGGTGCTTGCCCCCCGTACAGCCGAACGCGACCGAAAAATGCGCTTTGCCCTCTTCGATACAGGCCGGCAGCACGAACAACAGGTAATCCAGAACCCGCGCTCGAAAACCTTCGTACCGTGCGTCACCCGCCACATGCGCTGCCACCTGGGGCGACCGACCCGTCAGCGGGCGCAGCTCCGGCTCCCAATGCGGATTGCGCAGGAACCTGCAGTCGAACACCAGGTCAGCGCCGCGCGGCAGGCCGTGTTTGTACGAAAAGGACAGCACCGACAGCGCCAGCCGCTGCGCGCCGTCCAGTCCGAACCACCGCGCCACCTCTGCGCGCAGATCGTGCGGGCTCAGCGTGGTGGTATCAACCCGGTGTGTTGCATCGGCCCGCAGCGGCGCCAACAGGCCTTCCTCCCGGGCGATGCCTTCCCCCGGCGCGCCTTCGGGTGCCAGAGGATGCCGGCGGCGCGTCTCGGAAAAGCGCCGCAGCAGCACGTCGCGCTGACAATCCAGGAACAGCAGCTCGGGCGCGACCCCGCCCCGCGCCGTGAGATCGGCCAGCAGGTCCTTGACCGCCGCCGCGCCAAAATCGCGCGTTCGGGCATCAAGGCCCAGCGCCAGCGGGCGGCCCGGCCCGTCGCCGCTGATCAGCCGCGGGACCAGCGCAAGCGGCATGTTGTCGATCGCCTCGTACCCCAGATCCTCAAGCGCCGCGATCGCCGTGGACCGGCCCGCGCCGGACGGTCCGGTCACAAAGACCAGACGCTGCACTGGATCGGTAGGCGTCGACATCAGCTAGGGTGTGTCCCCGGTTTTGAGCATGTTCAGAAGTGCGGCTGCAAAATAGTCATGCTGCACCGCAGATATCAAGGGGAGCACGATCCCGCCAAAGCTGGCGTGACGCGGCGTCGGAACACGCTCGGGGCTGGGCTGTCCCAGGTCCGTCACCAGCGTGATCCTTGCGAAGTCCAGTGCCTCGGCCGTCAAAACGCCAATCCCTCGCGCTTCGATCCGCCCGCGGATCGTGTCCGGGGCACGTGCGATCAGCGCGCCGTCCCTTTCGCACAGGATCACCCGGTCATCCGCCACCAGATGCGCGCCGTAGGCCATCAGCCGCAAGGCCAGGCCCGACTTGCCAGCCCCGGACGGCCCCAGAATCAAAACGCCGCGGCCCCGGTCAAGGGCCACGGCGGTGCCGTGCAGGGTGCCGGACGTGACGCGCGCGGCAAGGTCCATCGGTCAGACCGGAAGACCCACCACAAAGCGCGCGCCCAGCGGCTCGGACGTGACATCCGCCTCGGTCGGGCGGATGTTCTCGGCCCAGATGACGCCGCCATGCGCCTCGACGATCTGTTTCGAGATCGCAAGGCCCAGCCCCGAATTGTTCCCAAAGTCGCCCGCCGGGCGTTCGGAATAGAACCGCTTGAAGATCTTGGTCAGCGCTTCTTCGGGGATGCCGGGGCCCGTGTCCTCGACCACGACCAGCACGCGGTTGTCTTTCTGACGGGCCCAGAGGCGGATCGCATCGCCAGGCTCGCAGAAGGAAATCGCGTTGGTGATCAGGTTGACGAACACCTGCGCCAGCCGCGCCTCGAGCCCGTGGATATTGACCGGATGCTCGGGCAGGTCCGAGATGAAATCGATCCCCTTGCCCTTGGCGTCCTCACCCAGGAACTGGCTGAGATTGCCCAGCATATCCAGCAGGTTGAATGGCTCCTGCTCTTCCTTGACCAATTCGCTGTCCAGCCGCGACGCGTTCGAGATGTCGCTGACCAGCCGGTCAAGCCGGCGCACGTCATGGTCGATCACGTCCAGCAGCTTTTCGCGCTGGTCGTCGCGTTTGGCCACGCGCAACGTGCCCACGGCAGACCTCAGCGACGCAAGCGGGTTCTTGATTTCGTGCGCCACATCCGCGGCAAACTGTTCGTTCCCGTCGATCCGGTCGTACAGCGCCGACACCATGCCGCGCAGCGCGCCCGACAGGCGCCCGATCTCGTCAGGGCGTGCGGTCAGGTCAGGAATGCGGATGCGCCCCGACGAATATTTGCCTTTGTCCCGTGACCGCCCCACCTCGGCCGCGGTGGCCAGGTCCGACAGCGGGTTCGAAATGGTCGACGCCAGAACCAGCGAAAGACCAATCGACACCAGCGTCGCAATGACGAACATCTGCAGCATCGCCTCGCGCTCGCCGCGCATGGTTGCCTCGATCTCGCCCGCGCCGCTCGCCAGGGCGACCGCGCCCAGCACCGCGCCGGACGGCCCGATGATCGGCGTGTTGACGGCATAGATCTCGGCCCCGTCCGGCCCGCTTGCGGTTTTGATCGTGGTGTCCCCGGCCAGTGCCGATTTCACCAGGTCAGACATCTGCTGCTCCAAGGGAGCCGGCGTGCCCTGCACACCGCCCAGAACGCCGGTCAACCGGTCCCACACCCAGGACAGACCATCCATGATCACGGTCGAGCCTTGCCCGTCGTTCGTGTCGCCAACGATCGGCGCCCGGTCTCCGAGCCCCGTGGCCACGACGGTGCCGGCAGCGTCAAACACGAACACCTGCGCGCCGCGGCGCACATCCAGCGCATCAAGCGTGACTTGCGGGTCGCCCAGCACGCCATCTGCGGCGCTGGCTTCGAACACATCCGCGATCAGCACCCCTTCGGAGGCAAGCGCCGCAGCCCGTTCCGCCGCCAGACTGTCACGCGACGAATTCAGGTACAGGATGCCCACCACAAGGATGTTCAGGGCGATCAGGTTAAACGTAATGATCTTCCGCGTCAGCGGCGATCGCTTGAGGCTGAAAAGGCCGCGCCGCGCGCGCCGTTCCTGAACCTCGTCCTCGACAACGCCTGCCGGGGCGACCCAATCGTCCCCCAGAACCACGTCCGCCCCGCGCCGCGCAGGGGCGGTCGGGGCGTCGTAGGAAGTGTCGATCCGCTCGGCCAAGGCCATGGCCGGGCCTATTCTTCGTTGTAGCGGTAACCGATGCCGTAAAGCGTTTCGATCGCCGAGAAATCGTTGTCGACCGCGCGCATTTTCTTGCGCAGACGCTTGATGTGGCTGTCGATCGTGCGATCGTCGACATAGACCTGATCGTCATAGGCCACGTCCATCAGCTGATCGCGCGATTTGACGAAACCGGGCCGCTGGGCCAGCGCCTGCAGCAGCAGGAATTCGGTCACGGTCAGCGACACGTCCTGCCCTTTCCACGACACGGCGTGGCGCAGCGGGTCCATCGACAATTCACCGCGCACCATCAGCTTGGCCTCTTCGACCTCGCCCGTGGCATCCCCTGCAACCGCCTCCTGACGGCGCAGCAGCGCGCGGATCCGTTCCACCAGCAGCCGCTGCGAAAACGGCTTTTTCACGTAATCGTCCGCGCCCATGCGCAGGCCGAGCACTTCGTCGATCTCGTCGTCCTTGGACGTCAGAAAGATGACGGGCATCGTGGTTTTCTGGCGCAGCCGCTGAAGCAGGTCCATCCCGTCCATCCGCGGCATCTTGATATCCAGAACGGCCATGTCCGGCAGTTTCTGGTTGAATGCGTCCAGCGCCGACTGGCCATCATTATATGTTTCGACTTCGAACCCTTCCGCCTCCAGGGTCATCGAAACCGACGTCAGAATATTCCTGTCGTCGTCCACAAGGGCGATCTTAGACATGTGCCTGATCCTTCGTACTGCTCATTATTATTTTGTTTTCCTTGTTATGAGCGGTTTTCAGCTTCTCGATCAATCCCCAAGTGCGAATCACTCCGGGTCTGTGCCCAATTTCCACCACAATTCGCTAAGCAATGACTAATTTGCCTCACTCCCCCGTGCCCGCCCTGCATCATCGCCACGCCGATAGCGCTAACGCCGCAAGGTGATTGCGCAAACAGGCGCTGTGTGACCGCTAACTGCACGAAAGCGTCCTTCTCAGGCCAGAATCCGGCATGTTAAGTGCGCAAGTAGCGACGGGCACAAGGCCCGCGTATCCCGGGCGCCAAGGAGCGAGCATCATGACCCAAGGACGTGTGAACCCCGACTTTCAGCTGAGCCATCAGGGCATCGAAGGACTGGGGACCGTCTATTACAACTATGCCGAGCCCGCGCTGATCGAGCAGGCGCTCAAGCGTGATGAAGGCACCCTGGGTCAGGGCGGCGCGTTCCTCGTGACCACCGGCAAATTCACCGGCCGCTCGCCCAAGGACAAGCATGTCGTGAAAACGCCCAGCGTCGCGGACAGCATCTGGTGGGAGAACAACGCCGAGATGTCCGAGGCGGGCTTTGACGCCCTGCATGCCGACATGCTCGAACATATGAAGGGCCGCGATTACTTTGTTCAGGATCTGGTGGGCGGCGCCGACCCGGCCCATGCGATCGACGTGCGCGTGATCACCGAACTGGCGTGGCATTCGCTGTTCATCCGCACCATGCTGCGCCGGCCCGAACGGTCCGAGCTGGACGATTTCACCGCCGACTTCACGGTCATCAACTGCCCCAGCTTCCAGGCCGATCCGGCCAAGCATGGCTGCCGGTCCGAAACCGTGATCGCGATGAACTTTGACAAAAAGCTGATCCTGATCGGCGGCACCGAATACGCGGGCGAGAACAAGAAATCCGTCTTCACCCTGCTCAACTACCTTTTGCCCGAAAAAGGCATCATGCCGATGCACTGTTCGGCCAACCACGCTGTGGGCAACCCGGTCGACACCGCCGTCTTCTTTGGCCTTTCGGGCACGGGCAAGACGACCCTCTCGGCCGATCCCGACCGCGTGCTGATCGGCGACGATGAACATGGCTGGTCCGACCGCGGCACCTTCAACTTCGAAGGCGGCTGCTATGCCAAGACGATCAACCTCTCGCCCACCGCCGAGCCCGAGATCTACGCCACCACGTCCAAATTCGGCACGATCATCGAAAACATGATCTTTGACCCCGAGACGTTCGAGCTCGATTTCGAAGACGACAGCCTCACCGCCAACATGCGCTGCGCCTACCCGCTCGAGTATATCTCGAACGCGTCGTCCTCGGCTCTGGGCGGGCACCCGAAAAACATCATCATGCTCACCTGTGATGCCTTCGGCGTCCTGCCTCCCATCGCCCGTCTGACGCCTGCTCAGGCGATGTACCACTTCCTTTCGGGCTTCACCGCCAAGGTGGCGGGCACCGAGCGCGGCGTGACCGAGCCTCAGCCCACTTTCTCGACCTGCTTTGGCGCTCCCTTCATGCCGCGCCGCCCCGAGGTCTATGGCAACCTGCTGCGTGAAAAGATCGCCAAGCATGGCGCGACCTGCTGGCTGGTCAACACCGGCTGGA
>JAHDCH010000115.1:0-1324 GCA_020629995.1 Pseudaestuariivita sp.
GGCAGGATCAGCATGTCGCTGGCTTTCAGCATCTCGGCCACGCGGGCCTGGGATTGGTAACCGGCAAATTCGGCCTCCAGCCCCAGCTCGGTCGCCAAGGCTTCGTGCGCGGCGCGTTCCGGGCCGTCACCGACCAGCGTGAGGTCAAAGTCATGCCCCGCCGCGCGCAGGGCTGCCGCCGTGCGCAACAGGACAGGCACACCTTTGACACCCGCAAGGCGGCCCACGAACATCAGGCGCGGGCGCGCCGGCTTGGCCCCGCCGGAATAGCGCGCGGGATCGACCCCGCAATGCACGATGTGCAGCTTGTTCCAGTGTTCGGGCGCGGCAAACACCATCGCCTGGCTGCGGCAGAAATGGCTGATACAGGCAACGAACTGTGCCCGCGCGATCTTTTCATCCAGCCGCCAATGGATCGGTTCGAAAAAGATATCCGGCCCGTGCAGGGTGAAACTGTAGGGGATGCCGCTGATCCGGCTGGCCAGCATCGCCACGGTGCAGGACGCCTTGGCGATGTGGTTGTGCAGATGGCTGACACCCCGCGCCTGCATGTGCCGCGCCAGCACCGCCGCCTCGGCCCAGTAGATCAGGTTGTACAGCCGCCCGCGCAGCCCCTTGGGCGCCGTTTGCCATGCAAGGTGCAACGCGGCCCAGCCGGCACCGGTGCCCAGCGCGCGCAGCACCGCACCCAGCCCCGACACCGACGCGAGCCCCTTGAGCACGTGAAAGGTGCGCCGGGCTTCCTCGCGTTGCTCGGGGCCGACCAGATGCTCGGCTCCGGTCTGCCGGATCGAACATGTCTCGACCTCGGTGCCCAGCTTGCGCAGCTCGGCCACCTCGCGCTGGATGAACGTGTCAGTCGCGCGGGGATATTCGCCGGTGAGGTAGGCGATCTTCATTCCGCCTCCCTCCTCAGACTTTCGGCAAAGGCTTCGTCGAATGTCATGCGCGGCGTCCAGCCCAGCAGGCGGTGCAGCGGTTTGTTGGAATAGCGCAGCGGTTGATACCGGGCGCGCAGGGTCAGCGGTGGCAGCTTGCGCGCCACCTTGCGCGATTGCCCCAGCAGCAGCGCGGCTGCGCGCAGCCAGCGCCAGTTGAATGGCACCACACGGCCGGGCCAGCCGGTGCTGCGCATCTTTGCCAGGAATTGCGCGCGGGTCGGAAGGTCATCATCCAGCACATGCACCACTTCGACGCTGCGCGGCGGTTCGGTGCCCGCTGCGCGCACCAGCGCATCGGCGCAATGGTCGACAAAGCAGATCGGCACTTCGCCCTTGCGCTCCATCCGGATCAGCGTGGGGCCGAAGGCCGGGCCGATATGCGC
>JAHDCH010000115.1:1424-7978 GCA_020629995.1 Pseudaestuariivita sp.
GCAAGGTCACAGGGCAGGCTGATCTGCGCCTCGGGCACTTCGCCCTTCCGCGACAGGGCGGTGACATGCCAGCCTTGGGCCAAAGCCTCGGCCACGACGGCACGGCCCAGAAAACCCGAGGCTCCGGTGATCAGAACGCGGCCTACTTTGCCCATGGCATCGGCTCCATCGGGGGGCAGGTCGTTTGCATCTGCACCGCGCCCGCGCTGCGGCCCGCGTTCTGCAAGGCCAGCGTCACCTCGTTGAGGTGCAGCGCAAACTCGGCGCTCAACCGCGATGGCCTGCCTGCCGCAATCGCATCGCGCATCTCGGCCACGCCCAGGGCAAAGTTCATCGAGGCCGCGCCCCAGCGTCCCACTTTGGGATGGGTCGGTCCCTTGAGCCGCACACGCCGCCCCGCCGGGCTTTCCAGCAGGCGTCGGCGCACGCGCATCCGGCGGTGAAAGCGCACCTTGGCGCTGTTGTCCCACGCCGCCTTCATCGCCAAGACACCCTTGTCGCCGATCACGCGGATGCTGTGGTCATGCGGCGCCACGATTGAACAGGTCAGCCGAGCCACGACGCCGTCCTTGAAAAACAGCGTGCCGACCGAAAAGTCGGGCGTGTCGGTGTCCGGGTCCGTCTTGCCCGGGATCAGCGGCGCGGAGGCGGCCACCACCGTTTCGACCGAGCCGAACATCGCGATCAGCCACGTCAGATAGTAGCCCGCATGTTCCAGCGTACAGCCCACGCGAAATTCGTCATCCGCCGGCCAGGGCGCGCCGCTGTCGCTGCGCCAGTCGGCGTAGGGCGCTTGCGGAATAAAGCCGTCGTCCAGCTCGGCATAGATCAGGCGCGGGGTGCCCGCGACACCGCTGCGCACCGCATGCGCCAGGGTCTGGGCCGCCTCGCCCAGCACCGAACAGGGCGCCGAGGCCAGCATCAGCCCCTGGTCCGCCGCCAGCCGGGTCAGCGCCTGCGCGTGATCCATCTGCAGCGCCAATGGCTTTTCCGAATAGACGTGGCAGCCCGCGCTCAGCGCCGCGCGGTTCACCTCGTAATGGGCATGGGGGTTGGTCAGGTTCAGCACGATCCCGTCCCGGGGATGCTGGGCCAACAGATCATCCAGCGACTGCGCCGCGCGCACCTTGTGAAAGGCACAGAATTTGGCCAGCCTGCCTGCGTCGATGTCATAGACCGAAATCACCGGCATATCCGCATAGGTCGCAAGCGAACGCATGTACAGATCGGCCACAAAGCCGCATCCTATGATCGACACACCACTCATCCGACCTACAGGCCCTCTTGATCCGTTGTTCTTGCCCGCTGCGGCCTGACCGGGCCAGACCACATAAAAGTGGCGAGAATTCGACGTCCCGCCCGCGCCGACTTCAATCCTATTGGCTTTTCGTCATAAAGGGGGAGATTTGCCGCAAAATCGTCGCCAAGCGGTCATGCCCGGGCCCGTGGCACGGGACATACCGCGCAAAACGCGCGCAGGAGAGCAGTACGGTGCAGTTCACGACAGGCCAGGGTCAGGTCACGATCAACACAAAAACTCAGGCCGATCTGATGGCCCGGGTACAGGACAGGTTGGCCGCCGGAGACGGCTTTGCTCTGGCGACGCTCAACCTCGATCACCTGGTCAAGCTGAACACCGATGCCGGGTTTCAGACCGCTTATGACGCGCAGGATCTGATCGTCGCTGATGGCAACCCTATCGTGTGGATGTCGCGCCTTGCGCGCCACGATGTCGCGCTGGTGCCGGGGGCCGATCTGGTTGTGCCGCTTGCGCAACTGGCCGCACAGATGCAGATGCCCGTCGCGCTGCTGGGCACCACAACGGATGCCCTGGCCGCCGCAGCCGAGGCGCTGCGCGCGCAGGCGCCCGGCCTTGACGTGGTTGCACAGATTGCGCCGCCCATGGGGTTTGACCCTGATGCGCCCACAGCGGCGCCCGTCTTTGACCAGCTGAACGCATCCGGTGCACGGCTGTGCTTTTTGGCCCTTGGCGCCCCCAAGCAGGAAAAGCTGGCCGCGCGGGGGCGCTCGCTGTGCCCTGCTGTCGGGTTCGTTTCGATAGGGGCGGGGCTGGATTTTCTGGCGGGCACGCAGAACCGCGCGCCAGACTGGGTGCGCCGGCTGGCGCTGGAATGGGTGTGGCGCATGGTATCGTCACCCGCGCGCCTGGTACCGCGTTATGCCAAGTGCATCGCGATCCTGCCGGGGCATGTGATCCGTTCGGCCCGGATGCGCTAGATCAGGCTGCGCGGCTTTGCGCGCCGCCGCATCAAAACCATGTCCTTGACCCGCCCTTTGATCCCGCGCCCGGGCAAAAGCTCGGTCGCCATTTCAAAGGTGGTGCCGGTCAGGCTGCGGTCATGGGCCAGAGCGAGCGTGGCGCCCCATTCGGCGCTGACCTCGGGGGGCACGCCATCCGGCACGCCCATCCCCGTGCTCAGCATGCCGGGCATCCAGTCACCGATGACGATATCGGGAAACCGGTCACCCAGGTCCGCGATCAACGCCCGCGTCAGCACCCGCGCCGCGCCCTTTGACACCGAATACCCTGCGCTGAGCGGGATGGGGGCGATATCGGCAAAGGTCGCCACGTTCAGGATACGGCCAAACCCGGCGGCAACCATCGGATCCAGCGCCGCGCGGGTGGCATTGAACGTACCGCCCAGATTGACGGCCACCGTTTCGGCAAAGCTTTCGCCCGTCTCGTCCAGCACGTCGCGGCGCGGATAGATGGCGGCATTGTTGACCAGCCCGCGCACAGGGCCCAGCTGCGCGATCTGATCAAACACCGTGCGGACCGCGGCGGGATCGCTGACGTCGCAGACAAAGGGATGCAGCTGCGGATGGTCCGCGCAGGTGTCTTTCAGCGCATCGCCGCGCCGCGCCAGAGCCGCAACGGTCGCGCCTCGCGCACCCAAGGCGCGGCTGAGCGCACGGCCCAGCCCGCCGCTTGCTCCGGTCACGACGGTTATACCGTCCAAAAGCCTGTGGTCAGGTGTCATGTTGAAAATCCCGTACCAGATGATCGGCAACGCGCAGCGCATTCGCCGCAATGGTCAGGCTGGGGTTCACCCCCGCCGATGTGGGCATGAACGACGCATCCGCCACATAGAGGTTGCCCACGTCATGCAGCCGCCCGTCTGCCCGCTGAACCGAGCTGCGCGGATCGCTCCCAAAGCGCAGCGTGCCGCAGCCGTGGCCAAAGTTCAGTTCAGGCGTGCGCGTCAGGAACAGGCTGCGGTGCCCCCGAAACGCCCGCTTCATCGCGCGGCGAAAGGCGCGGCGGCGGGTCAACAGCTCGGGGTGCAGGGTATAGTCAAAGGCCAGCGCGTCAGGGTCTTTGGGGTCCGGCGCGTGCACGCGGTTTTCGCCGTAGGGCAGATCCTCCATCAGCCCGACAAACACCTTGGCCGCACCCAGAACCTGCGCTGCCACAGCCGCCGGCAGGCGGGTCAGGTGCCGCAGCTTCGGCAGCCGCGCCAGCGCGGACCGGTCGTACATCCCGTTCAGCACATGCACGATGTCGCCATAGCTCGCTTCGATCCCCATGGCCTGCACCATGCCAAACCGCGCATCGCCGTCGTGATACAGATCGCGCAGGCCAATCGCCTTGGACGGCCCGTCAAACCCGTGGCCCCTGCGCGGCCAGATCGCCAGCATCTCGTTCAGGTGGAACATCAGGTTGCGCCCGACCTGATCACTGGAATTGCCAAGCCCCGTCGGGCAGGCTTCGGACGCGGACCCAAGCAGCAACCGGGGCGACCCGAACGCCCCCGCCGCCAGCACATAGCGTCGCGCGGTCAGCACATGTTCCTCCGACCCCAGCCGCAGGCGCAGCCCGGTCACCCTGCGGCCGTCGCTTTCGATGCGCCGCACCTCGGCCCGGTCCAGCACCGCCGCCCGCCCCGTGGCCACCGCCGGCTCGACCCCGGCCGAACGGCCATCGCGTTTGCACCCACAGGCGCATTTGTGACCCAGGCACCCCTGCGCGCCGGGGCGCGGGGTCACGCAGGAATGCAACGCGTAGGGATGCAGCCCCGCCGCCTCGAACGAGGCCATCATCGCCGCATCCCCTTCGCCCAGAGGCAAAGGCGGAGCCACGGCATGCGGCACATCGTTCAGCGGATCTTGCCCGCCGTGGATGTCGTACATCCGCTGCGCCGCATCGAACCACGGCAGAAACGCGTCAAAGCCGACGGGCCAGCCGCCCGTCGGATGCGCGCGCCCGGGGATGTCCTCCAGATCGTGCCGCTCGGGCCGTTCCAGCGTCCCGGCATAAAAGACCGAACTGCCGCCCACCCCCGCACCGACAGGCCCGAAAAAGCGCGAGGCACGTCCGTTGATCGTCGCCGCCATCTGGCCGGGCCAAAACCCGCGCAGCAGCCGCGCGTCAGGGTCGAACACACCCGGATCAAGCGCCTGCGCCTCGCTGCGATACCCCGCAGGCCCCTTTTCGACGAACAGGACGCGCAGCCCGGCTTCGGCCAGCGCGCGTCCCACGGTTCCGCCCCCCATGCCGGTGCCAATCACCGCCACATCCCAGCTTTGATCCAGCAAGTGCGCGGTCATTTCGGCGCACCAAAGACAGGCGCAAGTACGGACCGCAAAGCGCGTGCGCCGGTGTTGGTCAGGTGGTTGTTGTCAAAATAGAGGATGTCATCCTGCGCGCCGGAACACCCTGCATCGCCGCACAGAAGCGGCCAGGGGTCCAGCACGGTGACCACGCCAGCCTCTTGCAGCGCGCGGATTGGCGCTTCGGCTTCGGCGACGCGCGCCTGCGTCTCGGCCGGGTCCAGCGTCAGAGCAGCCTCTGCCTCGGCCGCCGTCATCCTGCTGTGCGCCAGTGCGCGGCTGATAATGCGGCTGTCATAAGCAGGCAACTCGGGCACCTGCCGCAAAACGACGATCTCTTCGAACCGGTCCAGCAGCGCGCTGGCGGTGTCCGTCCATGCGGCCTCGACCGCCTTGGCGCCGGTCAGCGTGCCATGGCGCACCTCGATCCGGTTGGCCACGTCCAGGCCCACACCCGCCCCGCTGGAATAATAGGTCCAGCGCCCCACCAGCAGGACCTTTTCAAACCCCTCCAGCACCGGCAGCGCGGCGGCGATCTGCGCGTTGATCTCGGCGCAGCGGGCATCCTCGGCCGGGGTGGCCGCGCTTTCGGTCTTGGCGGTGCCGATCAGCGGCGGGCAGCCGGCGGTCCAGATCAACAGGCCAGGCGTCTGGCCTTCGCTTGCGGCCTGTGCGATGCCGTCGTGCCAGGCCCGCGCATGGCTGTCGCCCCAGACCAGAACGCGCGGCGCACCTTCCGGGCCGATCGGGCACAGCTCGATCCCAGCCAACGGGCCGTCGGGCGCAACGGCACAGCGGCTGAAATCCTGCAAAAAGTCGGACGACGCCGCGATATGCCGGCTGACCGAGGCATCAAACCGCCCGGGCACCCCGTCCTTAAGGAACAGCCCCGCGCCCACGGCCAGCAACGCGGCCGAACCTGCCACGACACCACCGATCAGCCGCCGAGCCGACAGTCGCGTGCTGCGCCGCACGGGGCGTTCGACAAAGGCCCAGCTGAGCACGGCCAGTGTCAGTGACAGGTTGATGCCGATCACGGCCTGCAACGCGGTCATCTCGGCTCCCAGCCAATAGGTTCCCAGCGTGACGACGGGCCAGTGCCACAGGTACAGCGAATACGAAATCAGCCCGATGAACACCGGCACGCGGCGCGACAGCAGGCGATTCACCGCATTGTCGTTGCGCCCGTTCAGCAACAGCAGCACCGTGCCCAGAACCGGGATGATCGCCGCCGCGCCGGGAAAGCCCTGCGGCCGGATCAGGGCGATCCCGCCAAGAACCAGCGCCAGCCCCACCCAGCTGAGCGCCGGGTGCGCGTCCCAATCCTGTGCGCGGCCATGACCCCAGATCGCCAGCAGGACCCCGGCCAACAGCTCCCACGCGCGGTAGGGGAAGAGGAAAAAGGTTGCAGGCTGATCGACCGGTGTCACCAGAACACACAGCGCCAGCGACGCGGTTGCCGCGCCCACCAGCACGGCAAGGAACAGGCGGGGCCAGCGGGCCACCAGCAGCATCATCAGCGGCAGGACGATATAGAACTGCTCTTCGACGCTGAGCGACCAGGTGTGCAGCAGCGGCTTTTCCTCGGACGCGCTGTCGAAATAGCCGGACGAGCGATAGAACAGGATATTGGACAGGTAGACGGCAGCCGCGATCAGCGTCTTGCCAAATTCGCGGTATTCAAAAGGCAGCAGCACCTTCCAGGCTACAGCCGCCGTGACCAGCGCCATGACAAAGAACGCCGGAGCCAGGCGGCGGAATCGGCGCAGGTAGAACGCTCCGATCCGGATGCGCCCGGTGTCGCGATGTTCGCCCCACAACAGGCCCCCGATCAGGAACCCGGACAGGACAAAGAAGACGTCGACCCCGACAAATCCGCCCTGCAGCCCCGGCACACCAAAATGGTACAGCACGACAGACATCACCGCGATGGCGCGTAGCCCGTCGATTTCGGGGCGATAGTCGTGGGAGGTGGGCAGCAT
>JAHDCH010000116.1 GCA_020629995.1 Pseudaestuariivita sp.
ATGGGACGGGCGCCCAAACGCTCAGCCCTTGGCGTAGTAAGCGTGGGTCTGGCGGATGCCTTCGACCAGCGGCGTGATCCCGTCACCCAGCAGAACGCGCACGTCGTCGCCATTGGCGATCACATCGCGCGGCTCGGTCTTGAGCAGCTCTTCGGCGGGGATTTTCTTGTAGTTGAGAGGCTTGCCAGCTGCCTCTTCGATCGCGCCAACCACATCCATCAGCGACGTGGACGAGCCCGCTCCGATCATGTTCACCGTGTCATACTCGGCGCCTTCGTGGACCCGCTTGGCCTGCGTGGCAATTGCCCGGCCCACGTCGCGCGAAAAGATGAAATCGCGGCTTTGCTTGCCATCGCCGTTGATAAAGACTTCGCTGCCGTCGATGGCCGCGCGGGTAAAGGCGTGGATCGCGCTTTTCTTTTTGTCGGAAAAGACGCCATAGACGTTGGTCATGCGGATCACGCTGAAGGTGCCGCCGCGCAGCTCGACCAGCTTTTCCAGGATCATCTCTTCGGCAGCCTTGGTCGCGCCATAGAAATTCTTGGGGCAATAGGCCGACGAGGTGCGCACCTCGAAGGTGCCGTCAAACAGCGCGCCAGCGGTCGAGATCAGGATAAAGTGGTCGCCGGGCTTGACCGCTTCCATCACGAACTTGGACGGCGCGCCGATGTTGGCCTCGATGAAATCCATCGGGCGGTCCTTGGATTCGGCGACGCGCGTCTCGCCTGCCAGAAACACGAACACCCGGCCACCGCCGCCCGCGCTTTCGACGCTATCGGCAAAGTCTACCGCGCCCTTTTCCTGATAGCCGCCCACGTAATTCGGTACATTCAGCGCTTCATGCCCCGGTGCCGCGTTCGACAGATCGTCGATCACAGACGGGCTCAGCCCTTCGAACGCCGGGTCATCGGCCATAACGTCCAGGATGTTGCGGCCAACAAAGCCGAAGCCCCCGACAAGAACCACTGCGGACGAATTCTTCATGTTCAAAATCCCGGTGCTGCGCATCAAAGTCGCGCGCCGTTTAGACCGCCGGGCGCCGAGAATCAAACGCGCAATTGCGCAAACTCCCGCCGGGCCAACCGTTGATCCGGGCCGGAACGGACGGTAAGCAGGCGCGCGCGTGGTGCGTAACGAACAAGGTTTGGCAGTTTGACGACCCCTTCCCGGCAATCCGGTATTGATTTGACCCTTGTCATGACCGCGCATGACGAAACGCTGGTCTGCGGGCCAACGCTGGCCTCAGCCGAAGCGGCCCTGGCCGCAGCGCGCGGTGCCGGCCACACGACCGAGGCAATCATCGCTCTGGACAATGCCACCGCTGCGACCCGCGACTGGTTTGCCCATGCCGCAGGCCCGGAATGGACGCAGATCGAAATAGCCGAAGGCGATCTGGGCCTCGCCCGCAACGCGACCCTGCCCCGCTGCAAGGGGCGGCTGATCGCCTTTCTGGACGCGGACGATCTGTTTTCGGAGAACTGGCTGGCGCTTGGGATCGCGCGGATCGATGCGGAAACCCGGCGCGGACGCCAGGTGATCGCGCACCCCGAGATCAACTGGCTCTTCGACGGCGCACATTCGATCTTTGCCAAGCCCGATCAGTCGGACCGCCTGTTTTCACCCTATCATTTCTATTTCATGAATTACTACGACAGCCTGTGCATGGGGCCGCGCGAGGCGTTCGAGGCGCATCCCTATGTGTCGCGCGACATTCCGGGCGGGCTCAGCTTTCAGGACTGGCACTTTTCCATCGAAACGATGGGCGCGGGCTGGCAGCACGTGTCGGTCGCCGACACGATCATCTTCAAGCGTCGGCGCGACGATTCGCTGGTCGCCGAAAGCCGCACCCGCCGCGCTTTGGTGCGCCAGCTGGACCCGATGGCCGTGGATCGGATCGATGGTTTGGGCGCAGGGGCGCTTGCACCGGCCCGCGCCGGCATTGCCACGCGCGCCCGGCAAATGCTGCGCGGGTCTCCCAGGCCCGGGGCTCCGCATTCGGGACCCATCTTTGCCAATCGCCTTGATCGCGCACAAAAACGGCGCGGTCACTTTCCCGATAACGCCGTCTACAAAACCGTCGAGGCCGCCTTCGATCACGCCTTTTACCTGACGCAATATCCCGACATCCTCGCGCTGGAAAATGTTGACCCGGTCGCCCACTACCTGCGCGCCGGAGCCGAAGAGGGACGCGACCCCGCGCCCTGGTTTTCAACCCGCGCCTATCTGCGCCGGGTGCCCGCAGCGGCCGAAGCCGAGGCGAACCCGTTCCACCACTACCTGACCCATGCGCAGGGCACGCCCTGGATCGGCGCCCCGTTTGACGATTTCGAGGACATGGCCGCCGCGCTTGATATGCCGGTGGCAGATCTTTGGACCGAATGGCGCAAGCGTCTGGATGCGATCCGCGACCGGTTCACCCATGGCGCGCTTGGCGCACAGGTCGCGCGCGCCGAACAGATCGAACCAATCGTCGGGCTGGGCTGGGGCGAGGTGCATCAGGTCAAGCTGCCGCCCCTGCACAGCCCCGAACCGGTGCGCCGCTCGGCCGCGATGTGGCGGCTGGTGCAGGCCTCGGGCCAACGCCGCGCGAGGTTTGTGATCTGTGTGAACCGCGCGCGCTTTGGGGCCGCGCCGCGGGTCGAAGGGCATATCGCCCGCGCGCTTGCCTCGGCCCATGGCGCCGACGAGGTGCTGGTGATCACCACCGACAAACCCGGCGAAATGCCCGATGGCAAGCTGCCAAAAGGCGTGCGGCATGTGGATTTTGCCACGCTTTGCCCTTTGCTGCGCGGCGACACGCGGCAGCGTGCTCTGGCCGAGTTTTTGCGCGCCCTGCACCCGCGCGCCGTGTTCAACGTCAACAGCCGCCTGATGTGGGACATGATGACCCCGTATGGCACGGCGCTTGGCGCGTCGATGCACATCCACGCAAGCCTTTTGTGCAACGAACGCAACGCGGCAGGCCATTGGACAGGCTATCCGCTGCGCCGGTTCTACCGCCATTTCGAGCAGCTTTCGGGCGTTGTCACCGACAGCGCGTTTCTGCGCGACGACCTGACCACCCGCCACCGCTTGCCCCCCGCGCAGGCCGCGCGGCTGCACGTGCTGCCCAATCCGGTCGATCCGTCGATCCCCCTGGCAGACCCGCCCAAATCCGGCACCCGGCCACAGATTTTCTGGGCCGGAAGGCTGGATGCGCAAAAGCGCGTGGATCTGATCTTTGCCATCGCCCGCGCCATGCCCGAGGCCGATTTCCGGCTGTGGGGCGAGGCGGTGATGGATGGCGCTCCGCTGCCGGATGCGCCGGCCAACCTGACGCTCGAAGGCAGCTATGCCCGGTTCACCGACCTGCCGCTGAACGATGCATCTGCCTGGGCCTATACCGCGGCCTGGGATGGGGTGCCGTCGATGCTGCTCGAAGTGGCGATGACCGGGGTGCCTCTTGTGGGCTCGGACGTGGGCGGCACGCGCGAGGTGCTGCGCGATGGCCTGGCCACCGCGATGGCCCCTTCGGCCAGCGCATCGGACTGGGCCACAGCCCTGCGCCGGACGCTCGCTGATCCGGACCGCGCCCGCGCCTCTGCTCTGACTTTGCGCGACACCCTGATCGCGGAACGCACCGTTCAGGCGCATGCGGACGTCGTCCTGTCCTTGCCGGGCTGCGCGCCGTGACGACCCCGCGCCTGCCCGATTTCCTGATGCTGGGCCAGGGCAAGTCAGGCTCGTCCCTGATCTACCGCGTGCTCGAGGCGAATCCCCTCGTCGGTCTGCCCGCCCGCAAAGAGCTTCACTACTTTAACGAGAATTTCTCGCATGGCCCCGCATGGTACGCCGAGCATTTTGCCGAAATTCCCGGCAGCGTGGCGCGGGTCGGCGAAATTTCGCCAGCCTATCTCGCGCGTGAACCGCTCGAACGTCTGACCGCGCATCTGGGCCGCGATCTGGACCTGTTCTTTGTGCTGCGCCGCCCGATTGAACGGCTGTACGCGCGGTACCTGCAGAACATCTGCGCCACCGGCAAAAAGGGCGGCTTTCACGTGCCCGCGCGGTTCCTGCCCGAGCTGCTTGATATGCAGTTCGATGCGCTGACGCTGGCCTTTGACACCTTTGGCGCAGACCGGATCCTGCCGCTGTTCTTTGAGCGTGACATTGCCGTCCCCGACGCCCCGTTCGAACGCAAGATCCTCGCACATCTGGGGCTGCCGCCGCGGGAATATCACCCCCATCTGGAGGCGCATCGCGTCAATGCCAGCGTCATGCCGCGCTTTATCAGCACCGCCGATGAGCCGCTGATCACCTTTCACGAAGGCAAGCGCTATGTGATCCCGAAACACCGGCTGATCTTTTGTGCCCAGCCGCGCAACACGACCGTCACGCGCGACCCCGACCCCGCCGATGTGGCGCAGGCGTTTGCCCGCCAGGCCAGCTGGAGCGGTTTTGTCAGCGAAGCAGAATATACCGCCCTGCAAGAGGCCCATGTCCTGCCGATGGCCGACCGGCTTGAGGCCCGGTTCGGCTTTGACATGTCGCATTGGCGCATCCCGCCGCGCCGCCTGATCTATGCGCCCGCACCACCGCCCGCGGCCCTGCAAAAGGACGAACCTGATGCCGGGAAATAAGGCGTTTTGCCTTCCGCCGCCTGCTTTTGCACGCGCGCTGCACATCGCGCCGCGGCTGGGGCTTGTCTATGTGAACAACCCCAAATCGGCCTGTTCGACGATCAAGCTGTCGCTTCAGCGGGCCGAGCTGGGCGACCCGGAATTCGAGCCGCCAAAATCCGTGCATGACTTTGACGGCTCGCCGCTTGTCACGTGGCCGGACACCGCCGATCTGGGCGAGGCCGCGTTCGAAGGACGGCGCGTCTTCAGCTTTGTGCGCGAACCTTTCGGGCGCCTGCGGTCGGTGTACCTGAACAAGATCGTGCGCCCGCAAAAGCGCGGCAAATTCCGCACCGACGCAGGCTTTGCCGCTGACGAAACCCCGTCGTTCGACCGATTTGTGCGCTCCATCTGCGATCAGGACCCGGCGACGCAGAATCCCCACTGGCGGCTGCAGGTTCTGAACCTGTCCGTTGACGCCATCCGCTACGACGCGATCGGCAAGCTGGAACGCTTTGCCGGCGATTGGGCCCGGTTCGCCGACACTGTGCCGGGACTGGACCGCCGTTCGCATTTTGCCGGCATGCGCACGGGGGCTGCGGTGCGCGATGACCTCGTCCTGTCGCCCGGCGCGCGCCGCGCCGTTCAGACCGCCTATGCCGCCGACTTTGCCCGGTTTGACTATGACCCGGACAGCTCTGATGCCGGATCACCCGGCCAGTAGGGTTTTCGGGGGTTTTCCCTCCGTCTCAAAAATGTCTATAGGGTGCGGCAGATTTACACTGGAAGGGTGAACCAGATGAAAGTGATCATTCTTGGCGGCGACGGATTCTGTGGCTGGCCGAATGCCCTGTATTTGTCCAAGCGCGGACACGAAGTCATTATTGTCGACAATCTCTCGCGCCGCGAGATCGACCTCGAGCTTGAGGTCGACAGCCTGACCCCGATCCGCCCCATCGGCGAACGGATCCGCGTCTGGAAAGAGCTGACCGGCAACGAGATCCGCTTTGAAAATTTCACCGTGGGCGAACACTACCACCGCCTGCTGACGCTCATCAAAGAGGAAAAGCCCGACGCCATCGTGCACTTTGCCGAGCAGCGCGCCGCGCCTTATTCGATGAAATCGCCGGCGCACAAGCGCTACACCGTGTCCAACAACCTCAACGCCACCAACGATGTGCTGGCTGCGATCGTTGAATCGGGCCTCGACATTCACCTGATCCACCTGGGCACCATGGGCGTCTATGGCTACGGCACCGCCGGCATGAAGATCCCCGAAGGTTACCTCAAGGTCAAAATCGACACGCCCGAAGGCGAGACCGAGACGGAAATCCTGTACCCCACGAACCCCGGCTCGATCTATCACATGACCAAGAGCCAGGATCAGCTGATGTTCGCGTTCTACAACAAGAACGACGGCGTGAAGGTCACCGACCTGCACCAGGGCATCGTCTGGGGCACCCAAACCGAAGAAACCAAGATGGACGAGCGGCTGATCAACCGCTTCGACTATGATGGCGACTACGGCACCGTGCTGAACCGCTTCATCATGCAGGCGGCGGTCGAATACCCGATGACGGTGCACGGCACCGGCGGCCAGACCCGCGCGTTCATCCACGTGCAGGACACCTGCCGCTGCATCGAACTGGCACTGAACAACCCGCCGCAATCGGGCGAGCGCGTGAACATCCTCAACCAGATGACCGAAACGCACCGCGTCCGCGATCTGGCCGAGATGATCAACAAGATGATGGGCGCCGAAGTCGCCTATGTCGACAACCCGCGCAACGAAGCCGCCGAAAACGAGCTGCACGTGGCCAACGACCGGTTCCTGGGCCTCGGCCTTGACCCGATCAAGCTGGAAGACGCCGAAGGCATCCTGCAGGAAGTCAAAGAGATCGCGCAAAAGTACGCCGACCGCTGTGACACCTCCAAGATTCCCTGCGTGTCGGTCTGGTCCGAACGCAGCTAAGCGCCTCCGCGCACGACATCCAAAGGGCGTCCGGTCACGAACCGGGCGCCCTTTTTGCATCCTGCGCGCGCTGGCCTTGGCCACGCCCGCGCGGTACCAAGACGCCATGTCGCCCCAGCCCTATCCCCTGCGCCAGACCGCGCGCACCGCGCAGCGCCTAGGGCGCAGCCTGATCTATGACCAAACCGCCGATCTTGTGTATCTCAACAATCCCAAGGCGGCGTGTTCAACGATCAAGGCGACCTTCATGCGTGGCCTTGCCGCCCGGCGCGGGATCACGCTTGAGGGGGCCGCGCTGACCGCGCATGTGCACGGAAAATCCGATCTGCGGTCGGACCATTTTCATCGCATCACACCGGGACGGACGCGGGTATTTACCGTGGTACGCAATCCCTACACGCGCATCCTGTCGGCCTATCTGGACAAGATCGTGCGCCCGGACCCCGGCAACATCACCCGCCGCCGAATGGCGCTGCAATTCGGGCTTGCGCCGGACGATACGCCCGATCTGGCCAGATTTCTGCGGATGATCGCACAGCCCGGCCGCCTGCTGGATCCGCATTTCGCACCACAAGTCGCCAATACCCTGCCCGCGGCCTTCGGCGCCGAAGTCCATGCGTTTGAAAACCTGCCAAACCTTGCGCCGATGCTGTCCGACCTGATGGGCGCGCCCATCCAGACCCGTCAAAGGCACGCAACCGGGGCCGCACCCGAGGCTCTGACTGATGAGGCCGCCGAGCTAATCGCGACGCTCTACGCCGAGGATTTTGACACCTTCGGCTACAGCCGCGATCCCGCCCGGCGCCTGCTTCCCCCGGCAGAGCCCGTTCAGATCGCGCAGGACGATGACAAAACCACGCTGCGCTGCATCACCTGGCTGGGACGGATGAACGCGAACGAGGCGCCGCCTGACATGTCAGAGGCAGACGAACGCGCCATGTCCCTGCCCGAACGCGCCCTTTTCTTTGCACGCCGCTGGCACCGTGCCCTGCCCTTGGGCGCGGCCCTGCTGGACGACCTGCCGCCACCCGACCAGCCGGACCCCGGCGGCACAGTCGAGCCTCAGCTTCTGTCGGCGCTGTGCCACCTGCGCCACGCCCGCCGCTCGGGCGATACCGAAACCGAGGCGCGCCTGGTCCCGATTCTGGAACGGATCACCGGCACGCCGCGCGTCACACCCACCACCTGAGACCGGTTCTGCCGCCAAATGCGGCACATTCTTCTGCGCGCGCAGCCAAACCCAAGATCGCGGCCCTTTTTCGCGCAGCGCTGTGGTGCTGTTACAATCGTGGGTTTATACCGGTCTCATTATTTGCACATCTGGCAGATTATGGCCCGGAGGCCCCCATGCGCGATACATCCCAGATCACCCCGACAGTCACGTTCGAGACAAGCGCGCGTGCCGC
>JAHDCH010000117.1:0-4162 GCA_020629995.1 Pseudaestuariivita sp.
CCGGCCAAACAGGCGCAAGACACGATCCTGAGCGTCACAGCCGCCACAAGGGCCTATCCGCAGCCGCGCAAGCTGTTTCAGCCGCGCAGCTACACCACAGCGGTCGATGAAGTCAGCTTTGCCATAGGGGCAGGCGAACGGGTCGGGTTGGTGGGCGAATCCGGCTGCGGCAAGTCCACGCTGACCCGCGCGATCCTCGGGCTCGAGCCACTTCAGGGCGGAACGATCTCGGCCTTTGGTCAAAGCGTCGGCCCCGGCATGGACCCCGCGTTGCGCGCGGGCCTGCAAGTGGTGTTCCAGGACCCTTACGGCTCGTTCAACCCGCGCCACCGCGTCGCCCGGCTGATCACGGAACCGTTCCACCTGATGGCCGATCCGCCGCAAGGGGCCGACCGCCAAAAAGCCATCGACGGCGCGCTGACGGCTGTGGGCCTGCGGGCCAGCGACGCGGGCAAGTTCATCCACGAATTTTCCGGTGGCCAGCGGCAACGCATCGCAATCGCCCGCGCCCTGATCACCCGCCCTGAACTGGTCGTGTTTGACGAAGCCGTCAGCGCGCTGGACGTGCAGGTGCGCGCCCAGATCCTTGACCTGATCGCGGATCTGACGCGCGCCACCGGCCTCGCCTATCTCTTTATCAGCCACGACCTGAGCGTGGTGCGCGGCATCACCGACCGCGTCCTCGTGATGAAGGCGGGCCGCATCGTCGAGGACGGCCCCACTGACCGCGTTCTGGAAGAGCCGGATCACCCCTATACCCGCGCTCTGCTTGCCGCGGCCCCGCGCCTGCCGCAGATTGCGGGGCTGAATGGTTGAGCTGATCCGCTGCACGCCATCGGCTGTGATCCTGTCGCAAATGCAGGCCTATTTTGCCGAACTGGGAGCACCGGCGCAGGACCAGGACACGCTGACGCAGGAGTTCTTTCACGACCCCGACATCCGCGGGTTCTCGATTGTGTCGGATGAACCTGTTGGCTTTGTGTTTCTCGAGAAAGCCGCGCACTATACGATGATCGCCGAGTTCTATGTGGGTCCCGCGCACCGGCGGCAGGGGATCGGATCCGCCGCCGCGCATCTGGCCTTTGCCCAGCGGCCAGGCTGGTGGGAAGTGTCCGCGATGCCCGGTGGCCTCGCCTTCTGGCGGGACACGCTGCGCGGTCTGCCGGGTCTTGCCGAAGGACCGCCCCGCCTGCCGCACCAATCCGCCCATTTTCGCTTTTTCGCAGGAGAGCCCGCATGACCGACCTCTGGTTTGACCCGTCCCACCTTTTGATCGGCGGCACGTGGCGCGCAGCCAGCGACACGCTGCCGCTGGAAAATCCCTCGGATGGCAGCACCATCGGCGCCATCGCGCGCGGCACCGCGGCAGACGTGGAGGCCGCCGTTGCCGCAGCCGAAGACAGCCGCGTCGGCTGGATGAGGACCCCTGCTGCCGAACGGGGCCGCATTCTGTCGCGTCTGGGCCGGCTGGTGGCCGACCACACCGAAACCCTTGCCCGGATCGAAGCGCAGGACGTCGGCAAACCGCTGACGCAGGCCCGAGCCGATGCCGTCGCCCTTGCCCGCTACTGCGAATTCTATGGCGGGGCGGCGGACAAGGTGCATGGGCAAACGATCCCCTATCTGGACGGCTACACCGTCTACACCCTGCGCGAGCCGCACGGCGTCACGGGTCACATAGTCCCGTGGAACTACCCGATGCAGATCATCGGGCGCTCGGTTGGCGCAGCGCTCGCGATGGGCAACGCCTGCGTTCTGAAACCGGCAGAGGATGCCTGCCTGACCGCGCTGGCCTTTGCCGATCTGGCGATGCAGGCAGGCCTGCCACCCGGCGTTCTGAACGTGGTGCCCGGCCTAGGGTCCGAAGCGGGCGCCGCACTGGCCGCCCACCCTGGCATCCAGCACATCAGCTTTACCGGATCGGTCGCCACAGGCGCCGCCGTACAGCAAGCCGCCGGAGCCAACGTGGTGCCCGTCACGCTTGAGCTGGGCGGCAAATCCCCCCAGCTGGTGTTCGAGGATGCCGATCTGGATTCGGCCCTGCCCTTTTTGGTCAACGCCGGCATCCAGAACGCGGGCCAGACCTGTTCAGCCTCGTCGCGCATCCTTGTTCACCGCAGCCGGCTTGACGAGGTCACCGCCCGCATGGCCAAAGCCTATGCCGCGCTGACGGTCGGCCCTGCTATGGACGACCCTCGCGTCGGCCCCCTGATCTCGGCCCGCCAGAAGACGCGCGTTGAACAGATGCTGGCGCAGGATACCGGCCTTGATCTGGTCGCCACCGGCCAAATCCTGGCCGATGCGCCCTCGGCCGGCCATTACGTCGCGCCCCGCCTCTATGCCGGGACCGATCCCGCACACGCCCTTGCGAGGGACGAAATCTTTGGCCCCGTGCAGCTGATCCTGCCCTTCGACAGCGAAGACGAGGCCGTCGCCATCGCCAACGGCACCGACTACGGCCTGGTCGCCAGCGTCTGGACCCGCGATGGCGCTCGGCAGATGCGCCTTGCCCGGGCCTTGCGTTCCGGCCAGGTGTTCATCAACAATTACGGCGCGGGCGGCGGGGTCGAGCTGCCCTTTGGAGGGATCGGCAAATCGGGCCATGGCCGCGAAAAAGGGTTCGAGGCGCTCTATGGCTTTTCAACCCTCAAGACTGTCGCCGCGTTGCACGGCTGAAAGGAGCCTCTCGATGTTCACTGACCGCTTCAAAGGCCGCACCGCTGTTGTCACCGGCGGCGCTTCGGGCATCGGGGCCACCATCGCCGCGCGCCTTGCTGCCGAAGGCGCAGACGTCACCATCTGGGACTTGGCCCCCGGCGGGCGCGAGATCGACGTCACCGATCCAGCCGCTGTCGCCGAGGCGATGGCCGCCGACGCCCCTGACATCCTGGTTTGTTCCGCCGGGATCACCGGGCCCAACGCCACCACCTGGGACTATCCGGTCGAGGACTGGCTGCGCGTCTATGCGCTCAACGTCCATGGCCTGTTCTACTGCAACCGCGCTGCTGCGCCATTGATGGCGGCCCGGGGGTACGGACGGATCGTCAACATGGCCTCGGTCGCCGGCAAGGAAGGCAACCCGAACGCGTCGGCCTATTCTTCCTCCAAGGCGGCCGTGATCGGCCTGACCAAATCCCTGGGCAAGGAACTGGCCACCACCGGTGTCACCGTCAATGCCATTGCTCCGGCCGCCGTGGCCACCGCGATCTTTGACCAGATGTCGGACGAGCATATCGCCTACATGAAATCCAAGATCCCCATGAACCGCTTTGGCACGGTGGACGAAATCGCCGCCCTCGCCTGCTGGCTCGCCTCGGACGAGGCGTCCTTTACCACGGGCTGCTGCCTCGACGCCTCGGGAGGGCGCGCGACCTACTGACAAACGCGGCTTTGCGCCCTACCCTGCGCCCAGACAATCCCGGAGACCGCCATGCGCCTTGCCAACAAAACCGCCATCGTGACCGGCGCCGCCTCGGGTTTTGGCGCGGGGATCGCGCGCAAGCTTTCGGCCGAAGGCGCCACCGTGATGGTGGCCGACATTGCCGACGGCGCGGCCATCGCGGCCGAAATCGGCGGCCTTTCGCAACAGGTCGATGTCAGCCGATCCGCCAGCGTCGCCGCCATGACCGACGCCGCGATGTCGGCCTGGGGCCGGATCGACATCCTCGTGAACAATGCCGGCGTCACGCACATGCCGGCCCCCTTGACCGAGGTCAGCGAGGCCGACTTCGACCGGGTCTTTGCGGTCAATTGCAAATCGGTCTACCTGACTGCGCGGCATGTCCTTCCCCACATGTCGCGCGGCGCTTCCATCCTCAACGTGGCTTCGACCGCCGGCGTCTCGCCCCGGCCTCGGCTCAACTGGTACAACGCCTCCAAAGGCTGGATGATCACCGCGACCCGCACCATGGCGGTCGAGCTTGCCCCCTCCGGCATCCGCGTGAACGCCCTGAACCCCGTTGCGGGCGAAACACCTCTGCTCAAAAGCTTCATGGGCGAGGACACGCCCGAGACGCGTGCGCGCTTCCTCTCCACCATTCCCCTCGGCCGCTTTTCCACACCCGAAGACATGGGCAACGCGGCCGCCTTCCTTTGCTCGGACGAGGCCTCGATGATCACCGGCGTGTGCATGGAAGTCGACGGGGGACGCTGCATCTGATGG
>JAHDCH010000117.1:4262-7885 GCA_020629995.1 Pseudaestuariivita sp.
CCGACGCCCCTTTCCTCGCCTCGGTCCACGTCATGGGCGGCGCACCAGGCACACGTGAAACCGACCTGCTCGCCCCGGACAAATCGGTCGAGGATATCGACGCTCTGTGCCTCTCCGGCGGGTCGGCATTTGGCCTCGACGCGGCCACCGGCGTGACCGAGGCGCTCCGCAAGGAGCGACGAGGGTTTCCGGTAGGGCCGGCGCGCGTGCCCATCGTGCCCGCCGCGATCATCTTTGACCTGCTGAACGGCGGCGACAAGAATTGGGACAGCTCGCCCTATCCGGCGCTGGGCCGCGACGCCTATCTCGCGGCCGCCGCCGATTTTGACATCGGCAGCGTCGGCGCGGGCACGGGCGCTCTTGCCGCGACCTGCAAGGGCGGGCTCGGCACCGCTTCGGCACGCCTGCCCTCCGGGGCCATGGTGGGCGCGCTGGTGGTCGCAAACCCGCTTGGCGGCGTGACCGCCGGTGGCGATCGGCATTTCTGGGCGGCGCCCTTCGAGATGGACGGCGAATTCGGCGGCGCGGGTCCCTGCCCCGCCGCTGGGCTCGGCGCACCTGCGCCGTCGCGCAAAATGCAGGCCATGGCCCTGAACGCGCCCGACGGTGCGAACACCACCATCGCCATCGTCGCGACGGACCTTGTTCTGACCAAATCACAGGCCCAGCGCATGGCGGTGGCGGCGCATGACGGGATCGCCCGTGCGGTCATGCCGGCCCACAGCCCCGGAGACGGCGATCTGGTCTTTTCCGTCTCGACCCGCGCTCGCGCAGCGCAAGAGGGCGAACTTGCGCTGCTGGGCCATGCCGCGTCGATCGTTCTGGCCAGAGCCATCGCGCGTGGCATCTATCACGCAGCACCGGCACCAGGCGACCTGATCCCGACCTACCAGGAGCTGAACGCCTGATGCCCAGCTTTCCACATCACGGCCACAGCTTTTACTACGAGGACAGTGGCGGGACAGGAACTCCGGTTGTCGCACTGCCCGGGGTCATGTCGGACAGCGCAAGCTGGGGCCCCGTTGTCCCCGGCCTTGCCGCCCGTCACAGGCTGATCCGGCCCGATCCGCGCTGTGCCGGACGCTCGCCGGTGCTGCCGACCTCGGTTGAAGCGATGGTGGCCGATACCTGCGCGCTGCTGGATCACCTTGGGCTCGAGCGTGTGCATGTCATCAGCCACTCGATGGGCAGCCGGGTCGCCCTCGAGCTGGCCGTGCAACATCCTGAGCGCGTGGACCGCGTGATGATCTCGGCCGTGCTGCCGCGGTTTCCACGCCTCAACTGTTCGGTGTTCGAAAGCCTGTTGCACATCCGCGAAACCGCGCCGGGCGATGCATGGCTGCGCGCGCTGTACCCCTGGCTGTTCGGCACCGCGTTTTTCGAAGACGACGCGCATGTGGACATGGCCATCGCGGCCAGCCTCGCCTACCCGCATGCACAGACACTGGATGGCATGCGCCACCAGGTCCGCGCCCTGTCGCAAAGCGTGCCCGTTCAGGGGCTGCACGGGATCGCAGCGCCGGTGCTGGCGCTGTTTGGCACCGAAGACCGGCTGGTGCCGGTGCGCACGGCGCCCGATCATCTGGCGGGCATTCCTGACTGTACGGTGCAGGTGATCGACGGCGCGGGCCACGCCGTTCATTGGGATCAACCCGAGGCCGTGCTGGCGACGATAGGTGACTTTCTGGCCTGACGAAGGGCTTCAGCCGCCCTCGTGAAAGAAGTCATAGATCTTTTCGGCCAGCGCACCCGACACGCCGTCCACCGCCTTCAGGTCCGCCAGATTTGCCCGGCTGACCGCCTTGGCCGACCCGAAATGCGCCAGCAGCGCCCGTTTGCGGGCCGCGCCCACACCGGGAATATCGTCCAGCGGTGTACGCGACACCGCCTTGGCCCGTTTGGCGCGGTGGGTTCCGATGGCAAAGCGATGCGCCTCGTCCCGCAAGCGCTGCACGAAGTAGAGGACCGGATCGTTGTGGCGCAGCGCGAACGGGCGCTTGCCGGTGCGGTGGAATTCCTCTTTGCCCGCGTCGCGGTCGATCCCCTTGGCCACGCCGACCATCGCAATATCCTCGACGCCCAGATCTTCCATGATCTCTTGCACTGCAGACACCTGACCCGCGCCGCCGTCGATCAGCAGCAGATCCGGCCAGTCGCCCTTTTCGCGGTCGGGATCCTCTTTGAGCAGGCGGGTAAAGCGGCGGGTCAGCACCTCTTTCATCATGCCAAAGTCATCGCCCGGGGTCAGATCGGTGCCCTTGATATTGAACTTGCGATAGCTCGATTTCAAAAAACCCTCGGGCCCCGCCACGATCATCCCGCCGACGGCGTTGGTGCCCTGAATGTGGCTGTTGTCATAGACCTCGATCCGCTGCGGCGGCGCGTCCAGATCAAAGGCTTCGGCCAGCCCTTTGAGCAGGCGCGCCTGCGTGGCCGTTTCGGACATCTTGCGCGCAAGGCTTTCGCGCGCGTTGCGCATGGCCGAGGCGACCAGCTCGGCCTTTTCCCCGCGCTGCGGCACAAGGATTTCAACGCGGCGGCCCAGCTTTTCGCTCAGCGCTTCGGCCATCAGATCAGCATCCTCGATGTCATGGCTGAGGATCAGCTGCCGCGGTGGTTCCTTGGTGTCATAGAACTGGCCGATGAACGCGCCCAGCGCTTCGGCCTCGGCCACATGTTCGCCCACGCGCGGGTAAAAATCGCGGTTGCCCCAATTCTGGTTCGCGCGGATGAAGAACACCTGCACGCAGGCCTGACCGCGATCCAGATGCAGGGCGATGATATCGGCCTCGGACACACCGCGCGGGTTGATGCCCTGGGCCGTCTGCACCTGGGTCATTGCGCGGATGCGATCGCGCAGGGCCGCGGCGCGTTCGAACTCCATCTCGTCCGACGCCTTTTGCATTTCGTCCGCGAGCATCGCCTGCACTTCGGTCGACTTGCCTTGCAGAAATCGTTCGGCATCCTTCACGCTGGCGGCATAGGCCTCTTCGCTGATCTTGCCGACACAGGGCGCGCTGCACCGCTTGATCTGATATAAAAGACAGGGCCGTGTGCGGCTGTCGAACATCGCGTCCGAGCAATTGCGCAAGAGGAACACCTTTTGCAGCTGGTTCAGCGACCTGTTGACCGCGCCGGCACTGGCAAAAGGTCCGTAATATGCGCCCTTTTCCTTCTTGGCACCGCGGTGCTTTTTGATCTGCGGATAGGCGTGGTCCTTGGCGACCAGCACGTTGGGAAAGCTCTTGTCGTCGCGCAAGAGCACATTGAACTTGGGCTTGAGCTGCTTGATCAGGTTCTGTTCCAGCAGCAGCGCTTCGGTTTCGGTCCGCGTGGTCAGGAACATCATCTGCGCGGTGTCGCGGATCATGCGCGCGATGCGCGGGCTGTGCCCCGACGGGCGCGCGTAATTGGACACCCGCGCGCGCAGGTTACGCGCCTTGCCCACATACAGAACCCGGCTTTCGGAATCGAGCATGCGGTACACGCCCGGACTGCCATCCAGCGTCTTGAGATACGACTGGATCAGCGCGTGGCCGGTCTGGGATGATTCGGTATCGGACATGACTGATTCGCTGGTGGCGGGCTAGGGCACTAAACCGGTTTCAGCAACCTTTAACAAA
>JAHDCH010000118.1 GCA_020629995.1 Pseudaestuariivita sp.
TCCTTGCCGTTGCGCCAGACGCGCAGCTCAAGCCAGACCGACAGCGCGTTCACCACCGACACGCCCACACCGTGCAGACCGCCCGACACCTTGTAGCTGTTGCTGTCAAACTTACCGCCAGCGTGCAGCTGGGTCATGATGACCTCGGCCGCTGACACGCCCTCTTCCTCGTGGATATCCACCGGGATGCCGCGCCCGTTGTCGCGCACAGACACGCTGGAATCGGCGTGAATTTTGACGCGAACAAAGTCGGCATGGCCCGCCAAAGCCTCGTCAATCCCGTTGTCGACGACCTCGTACACCATGTGGTGCAGGCCCGAGCCGTCATCGGTATCACCGATATACATGCCGGGGCGCTTGCGAACCGCCTCTAACCCTTTGAGAACCTTGATGGAATCAGCGCCATAGTCGGAGCTGTTTTGCTCGGCTTCGGACATGGATGCCCTTTCTTTGTATTTGCCGTGGTTTATACAAGCAGTGGGGTGGGTTGTCACGTCCGACCCCTTGATTTTGTGCAATGAAGCGGGGGCTTTCATGCGGTTCGAAACAGCACAGGGCGCGGTGGTCATGCAGGCGTCGGAATTGGTGATCGCGGGCTGGACGGGGCGCGACGCCGCAGCCGTTCAGCACCACGTCGATGAATTGGCCGCGCTGGGCGTCGCACCGCCCTCGCAGGTGCCTCTTTTTTACCGCGTGGCATCGGCGCTGATGACGCAGGGCGACACGTTGACCGTGCTTGGCGCAGACAGCTCGGGCGAGGCGGAGCCGCTGATCACAGCGGCAGCAGGGCAGCTGTGGCTGGGCCTTGGGTCCGATCACACCGACCGCGCGCTCGAGGCGACATCGGTCGCGCATTCCAAACAGGTCTGCGGCAAGCCCGTGGCGCGCGATCTCTGGCCGTTGGACAGTGTGGCGGACCGGCTTGATGCGCTCGAGCTGCGCTCGTGGATCGATGAGGGCGATGGGTGGGTTCTGTACCAGGAAGGCACGCTGGCCGCGATCCGGCCCTTGCCCGAGCTGATTGCGGGTGCGGCCCTTTCAGACGGCGGCGCGATGATGTGCGGCACCTTGCCTGCGATTGGCGGCGTACGCCCGGCGTCCACGTTCTATGCCGAACTGAAAGATCCCCAGACCGGCGACGCGATCACACTGGAATACGCGGTTCAGACGTTACCTGTCGTGGCCTAAGTCAGCGGGATCACAAGACCCACGGCGATCAACAGCCAACCCGAGATGATATTGAGCCGCCGCACGCCCCGGGGCGAGGCAATGAGCGCGCGCGCCCGGTCGATGAACAGCGCCATGCACAGGTTGCCGACCAAAGGCACCACAACCGAGATACCGACAATCGCCGCGATGTCCTGCGCGGTGATCGCGGTCAGGTCAAAGAACCCCGGCAGAACGCCCATGTAGAACAGGATCGCCTTGGGGTTGCCCAGGATCAGCGCCACACCGGCGACAAACCCGGCCAGCATGCCGGGGCGCGTCAGGCGGCTGTCGCTGGTGATCGGCGTGTCGGCGTTGCGGATCAGCTGCCAGCCCATCCAGATGAACAGCGCGCAGGCCACCCAGCGCAGCGCCACCATCACCCCGTCGAACGTGGTCACCACCCACGACACGCCCAGGATCGCCAGAAAGGGCCACAGCATGTCGCCCACCACCACGCCCAGCGCCAGCGGCACAGCCGCGCGGAACCCGCCCGACAGACTGCGCGCGATCAGCCCCACCCAAACCGGGCCGGGGGTAAAGAACAGGATCACCAGCGCGCCCGCATACAGCAGGATGTCAGAAGCAGAGAGCGTCATGCCACGCGCGCCTCGCTCATGCCGTCCGCCTCTTCGACGATCAGGCGCTGGGCACGGTTCCCAAGATCGTCAAACAGCTCGGGCCCCGTGCCGGTCATCCAGGCCTGTGCGCCCAGCGCGCAGATCTCGTCATACAGCGCGGCCCGGCGGCCTGCGTCCAGATGCGCGGCAACCTCATCCAGCAGCAGAAGCGGCGGCGTGCCAATCTGCGCCGCCAGCGCCCGCGCGTTGGACAGGATCAGCGACAACAGCAGCGCCTTTTGTTCGCCGGTCGAGCAATCACGCGCGGGCACATCTTTGGCCGCGTACACGCCGTGCAGATCGCTGCGGTGGGGGCCAATCAGGCTGCGCCCGGCGGCCATGTCGCGCATCCGGCCATCGTGCATTGCGGTGGCAAAGTCCTCGGCCGAGCCGGGCATTTCGCCTTCCGATTGTTCGAGCCGCAGGGTTGCGGCAGGAAAGGCGGTGGCCGCACCTGCCTGAGCCTCGGCCAGCGCGGCCAGCGTGGCCAGGCGGTTGGCATGCAAAGCCACGCCGCTCTCCGCCATCTGGCTTTCCAGTGCGCGGTACCAATGGGCGTCGCGCACCTGATCTTTCAGCAAGCGGTTCCGCTCGCGCATCGCCTTTTCATAGCTTAGCGCCGCCTGCGCGTGGGACGGGATCAGCGACAAGGCCGCACGGTCCAGAAATCTGCGCCGCCCCTCGGCTCCTTCGATCCACAAGCGGTCCATCGCCGGGATCAACCACAGCACGCGCACCTTTTCAGCCAGGTCGAGCTGCGAGGCGGTCTTGCCGTCGATCTTGACCTGCCGCGCCGCGCCGCCATCTGACCATGTCTCGACCTCAAAGGCAGGGCCCGTGCTGGCCATCTCGGCACTCAGCTTCCAGCCCAGCGCTTCGGGGCGGCGGGTCATCTCGGCGGCAGAGGCGCGGCGCAGACCCCGGCCCGCCGACAGCAGCGAAACCGCTTCGATCAGGTTGGTCTTGCCCGCGCCGTTGGCTCCCCAGATCGCCACGGGCCGCGTGTCCAGCGACAGACGCGCCACGCGGTGCGAGCGGAAATGCGACAGGGTCAGGGATGTAACGTGCAACGCCATGGCCGGGCGCCCCAGAGAATTTTCGGACGAAAATTCTCTGGCGTCAGACACGCATCGGCATGACGACGTAGATGGCCGAGGTGTCATTGCCTTCGCGCATCAACGTCGGGTCGCCGGACGAGTTGAACATGAACACCGCATTCTCGCGATCCACCTGGCTGGCGATCTCCAGCAGGTATTTCGCGTTGAACCCGATCTCGAGCTTGTCGTCGCCGTATGCCACGGCCAGCTCTTCTTCGGCGGCACCGCTGTCGGGTGCATTGACCGACAGGACAAGCCGGTCCTCGCTCAGCTGCATCTTCACCGCGCGCGAGCGTTCGGACGACACGGTCGCCACACGGTCCACCGCTTGGGCAAAGTCCTTGGCGTCCACTTCCAGCTTCTTGGCGTTCCCGGCCGGGATCACGCGGGTGTAGTCGGGGAAGGTGCCGTCGATGACCTTGGAGGTCAGCGTGATATCTTCGGTCGCAAAGCGCACCTTGGTCTCGGACACCGACACCGCGATGGGCGTGTCGTCTGCATCCAAGAGCTTGCGCAGCTCGCCCACGGTTTTGCGAGGAACAATGACGCCAGGCATTGTTTCGGCGCCGCCGGGCAGGTCGGCATCGATCCGCGCCAGGCGGTGACCATCGGTCGCCACACAGCGCAGCATCTGCCCGCCGTCGCCCTCGGCCACGTGCATGTAGACGCCGTTCAGGTAATACCGCGTCTCTTCGGTCGAGATCGCGAATTTGGATTTGTCGAACAGCCGGCGCAGCACGTCCGACTTGGCCGAGAAATTGGCCGCATATTCCGACGAGGCCATGACCGGGAAGTCTTCCTTGGGCAGGGTCGCCAGCTGAAAGTTCGACCGGCCCGCCTCAACCGTCAGGCGGCCCGAGCCAGGATCTTCGGTCAGGGTGACCAGCGCGCCGTCGGGCAGTTTGCGGACGATCTCGTGCAGGGTCACGGCGCTGACGGTGGTGGCGCCGGCGCGCTCGACCTGCGCGGGAGCCTGATCGACCACTTCGATGTCCAGATCGGTGGCGCGGAACTGGGCCTTGTCGTCGCCTGCCTCGATCAGAACGTTGGCCAGGATCGGGATCGTGTTGCGCCGTTCCACAACCGATTGCGCCTGGGACACCGCCTTGAGAAGCGTTCCGCGTTCAATGCTGACCTTCATGCGTCATCCCTCCGCTGCCGGGACCGTGACTTTAGCCAATCCCGCGTGGCGCTCAAGTGTTATCGCCGCACTCATCGCACAAACGAATGGCGCGTCAAGGGATCGCCCCCTGACGCGCCATAAATCGCGGCCATGTGAGTCCGCGCGGTTACCCTTCGAGCGACCGGCGCAGCAGTTCGACATCCTCGGCGATATGCGGATCGGTGAGGCGCAGCTCTTCGATCCGTTTGACACCGTGCATGACAGTGGTGTGATCGCGCCCGCCAAAGCGGCGGCCAATCTCGGGCAGCGACCGCGTCGTCAGCTTCTTGCACAGCCACATCGCCACCTGGCGCGGCCGGGCAAAGGCGCGCAGGCGCTTGGGGCCGATCATGTCGCTGAGGCGGATGTTGTAGTGGTCGGCCACCTTGCGCTGGATCTCTTCGACGGTGATCTTGCGCTCGGACGCGCGGATCACATCCGCCAGGCAATCCTGCGTCAGCTCCATCGTGATCGGTTTGCCCACCAGCGACGCAAAGGCATACAGGCGGGTCAGCGCGCCTTCCAGAACGCGCACGTTCGACGTGATGCGGTGCGCAAGGAATTCCAGAACGCCCTTGTCCATCTCCAGACCCGGGTAATTGGCGACATGCACCGCCAGCTTGGATTGCAGGATGCCCAGCCGCAGTTCGTAATCCGTGGGGTGCAGATCCACGATCAGACCGGATTGCAGCCGCGACTTGATGCGGTTTTCCATATCCTTGATCTCGCCCGGCGCGCGGTCGGCCGAGATGATGATCTGCTTGTTCTGGTCCACCAGCGCGTTGAACGTGTGAAAGAACTCTTCCTGCGTGCTGTCCTTGCCGGCGATGAACTGCACGTCATCGACCATCAGAACATCGACCGACCGGAACATTTCCTTGAAGTCCATCATCTTCTTGTCGCGCAGCGCCTGCACGAAGCGGTACATGAATTGCTCGGCGCTCAGAAACAGGACATTCAGGTCCGGGCGCTGGGCTTTCAGCTGGTGCGCGATGGCGTGCATCAGGTGCGTTTTGCCAAGACCCACGCCGCCATACAGGAACAGCGGATTGAACGTGACGGGGCCCCCTTCGGCCACACGTTGCGAGGCGGCATGCGCCAGTTCGTTGGGCTTGCCCACGATGAAGCTGTCAAAGGTGAAGCGTTCATCAAGTGGGGCAGAGAGCATCTGGTCGGTCCTTTTGGGCGTGGGCGTCGCGGCGGGCTTGCGTGTGGGCGCGGCGCTATCCGCCTTGGGGCGCGATGGTGCGTTTGCCGGGACCGAAAACTGGACCTTGCGCACATCCGTTCCAGCCGACGACAGCTGATACAGGATCAGATCACCAAAGTTCTGCGACACGTAATTGCCCAGGAATGTGGTCGGAACGAGGAAGGTGGCAACGCCATTGTCGACACCCGAAAACTCCAGCGGCTTGATCCAGTTCATGTAGTTGTTGCGCCCAACCGTTTCCTGCAGCGTCGTCTGCAAGGCGCCCCATTGTTCCGCCGTCATGTGTCCCTCTGCTCCTTACCTGATGCCACCCGTAAACGCCGGATGATCCCCCAATGCCAAACACGCGCAGGCAACCAGATAGCGGGCAAAGCATCATCCTTGCGGTTGCGGGGTCCCATCCCGCCACCGATCGGCATACCTTGATGCTTTAACCGTTACTGGACTTGGCGATTTACCCGCAAAAACAGAAGGTTAGGCAGTCTAACCCGTCAGGCACATCAGACAGTCCCATTTTGCCCAATGCCCCGTTTTTCCGCGGACCAACCGGCCCCCCCAAGAGCGACCCGAGTCGCCATGATTGGATACCAAGTGCGCTGCGGACGGAGCAACAAACCTTTTGCCTTGACTCGTCATTGAGTGCCCGAATCTGGCCGATGTTGAAAAATTAAAATTTGGTGAAATTTTTGTGACTCAAACAAAAAATCGGCGCCTCCCGCAGGACACGCCGATTCCAAAAAATTTTTGTTGGCGGGGCCGACTCAGCCCAGCGCTTTGACCCGTGCGGCCAGGCGCGACACTTTCCGCGAAGCGGTGTTTTTATGATACACACCTTTGGTCACGCCGCGCATCAGTTCGGGCTGTGCGGCGCGCAGGGCGGCGGTGGCCGCTTCCTTGTCACCCGAGGCGATGGCCTCTTCGACTTTGCGCAGGAAGGTGCGGATGCGCGAACGGCGTGCTTTGTTGATGGCGAAGCGCTTTTCGTTCTGACGGGCGCGCTTTTTGGCCTGGGGCGAATTTGCCATGATGTCTCTCCGGTGTCCGGTTCGTGGGTCGTTGCAATACAGGTCGCGCAATGCCCACCCGTGATCAGGGGAGGATCCTTCGTGCCAAAGGCGGGCAACACGCGCATGTTCTGGCGCCCAGCTACCCGAGTCGGGCGCAGGATGCAATTGTTTTGGGCACCGCCGGTTTACTTGTCGCGGAACTGTGCCTCGCGCTTTTCGACAAAGGCGTTCATGCCTTCGGTCTGATCTTCAGACGCGAACAGCGAATGGAACGCACGGCGTTCAAAGATCACACCTTCGGTCAGCCCCGATTCGAGGCTGCGGTTCACACATTCCTTGACGACGCGGGCCGTCAGCATGGATTTGGCGACGACCCGTTCGGCCGCGCCGCGCGCCTCTTCCATCAGCTTCTTGGCTGGAACCACGCGCGACACAAGGCCCGAGCGCTCGGCCTCTTCGGCATCCATGAACCGGCCGGTCAGGTGCATGTCCATCGACTTGGCCTTGCCAACCGCGTGGGTCAGGCGCTGGCTGCCGCCGATCCCCGCAACAACGCCCAGGTTGATTTCGGGCTGGCCGAACTTGGCCGTGTCAGCGGCGATGATGAAATCGCACATCATCGCCAATTCGCATCCACCGCCCAGCGCGTATCCCGCCACTGCGGCGATGATCGGTTTGCGCAGGCGCACGAAATCGTCATGGAAATCGGCAAAGAGGTTTTCGTCATGCACTTCGACGAAGGTCTTTTGCGCCATCTCCTCGATGTCTGCCCCTGCGGCAAAGGCCTTGGAGGACCCGGTCAGCAGGATGCAGCGCACCTTTTCGTTCCGGTCCGCATCCTGCAGCGCTTCGATCAACTCTCCCAACAGCTGGGTGTTGAGCGCATTCAGCGCATCGGGGCGGTTGAGGGTGACGGTGCAGATGTGGTCTTCGACTTCGACGGTGATCGTCTCATAAGCCATGTGGCCAGGCTCGCGGTTGTTCCTGTCAGAACGCCAGAGTTAGCAGCCACGCGGCGCGGCGCAAGTTATCTTTGGCATTGCGCGCAATGGAAAGTTGAGCGCCCGCTTTGCGTGATTCGCCCGATGGTCCCGCCGCATCCATCGCGTTTGCACGGCGCGCCTTCGCGGCCGTACACATCAAAGCTGTGCTGAAAATATCCAAGCTCTCCATCGGCTTGGCGGTAATCGCGCAAGGACGATCCGCCCGCCTCGATCGCTTGGGTCAGCACGTCGCGGATGATCGGGACCAGCGCTTTGACCCGCGCCACCGAGATGTTTTTGGCCCTGCGGGTGGGTGAAATTCCGGCGCGAAACAGTGCTTCGCAAACGTAAATGTTGCCCAAACCGGCCACGATCCGTTGATCCAGCAGCGCGGTTTTCACTGGCGTGTTGCGGTTTTTCAACGCTTGGACCAGCACCGTTTCGTCAAACGCATTGCCCAGCGGTTCGGGCCCCAGTTTGGCCAGCAGCGGATGCGCGTCCCCCTGATCGGTGGCCAGGAGGTCCATCGCGCCAAACC